>CAYJLL010000161.1:3059-4239 GCA_964370955.1 uncultured Rikenellaceae bacterium
TATCCATCGGTTGTAGTGAAAGTGTCGCTTACTTCGAGCTCTTTTTCAATATCAAAATCCTCATCACGCTCAGCCGAAAGCATGCGATAGATATTCTGCGCAAGTATGCCTGCTCCAATCGAAGAGGGGTGTATTTTATCGGGCATCAAAGCCTCATTATATTCATCGCCCAAAATCGAGTAGCTATCAAAAATCTCCAAACCATTTTCAAGAGCTAGACTTGCTATGTCATACACAATTCTGCTTTGAATACGTTCATTGGAGATAGTCTCACCTTCGGGATAATAGCTAACAAGGGGCGTGAGCAAAACAATACGAGGCGAAGAGGGTAGAGCCTTGTAAGAATCGATAAGCTTCTGATAGTCAGCCTTCAAATGATCTATGTGCTGAAAATGCGCCATCTTAGAGTCGTTTGTTCCTAGCTTAATAAGCACTATATCGGGCTGGAAGTCCAACGATGCTTTATACTCGGGCGTGCGCATATATGCAAACTCATCACGATCAAGTGCTGTTCTACCAGGATTTCCAAAATTGCGCACCTTATACTCATCGCCCAGCAAACCTTGGAGTTGAGCAGGGTAGGAGTTGAGTTCACGATTAGCAACAGTCGAACCATAGGTAATACTATTGCCAACGCAAGCAACTTTGATTTGTGCCGTAGCGCTAAAAGCCACAAAAATTGTAAGAAGAAATGATAAAAGGGATTTCATAAGTCAATCTTTAGTTTGATGCCTGGATTTGATATTTCTCGAGAAGCTCCATCATTTGAGGATACTGCTCGTCGGTGTCGCCATACTGAGCTCTAAGGGTGGCTAGTTCGCCACGCATTTGCGTAATAATATCCGCATACTCAGGGTCATTATACAAGTTTTTAAGCTCCTTTGGGTCACGCTCCAAGTCGTAGAACTCCCACGTTGGAGCAGTGGCAGTAGCGTTCTTTCCATTCTTGTCTAGCGGTTGACCATATAGGAACATAAGTTTATATCTTTGATTACGTATTCCGAAGTGGGCAGGGCGGTTTTCTTCTTGAGTCCAGTAGCGGTAGTACATGCTTTTTCGCCAATTATCTGGAGTTTCACCTCGAAGGTTAGCTCTAAAACTCTCACCTTGCGATTTTTCAGGTGCTTCAATCCCCATATAATCAGCCAGCGTGGCAGCATAATCAATATTCAGAAATATA
>CAYJLL010000162.1:0-4151 GCA_964370955.1 uncultured Rikenellaceae bacterium
CATCTGAACTATCTCATTGGGTTCAACCTCACGGGAATCGCCACGGAGGTCTATCGTATCGACATTGGCACAGTATAAACAACGAAAGTTGCAACCTTGTAGGAATACTACAAGGCGCAACCCCGGTCCGTCTACCGTACCCATCGATTCATACGAATGTACTCGTATCATTTTGGGTAGGATTATTATTGGGGCGATTCAAAGAACTTCCCCACTAGTTATTAAAGTGCTTCGTGGAATGAGCGTTGGATTACCTCCAATTGGTGCTCACGGCTCAGGCGAATAAAGTTCACCGCATATCCCGATACACGAATTGTTAGCTGCGGATAGTTCTCTGGGTGTTCCATTGCATCCTCCAACATCTCGCGATTGAGTACGTTCACGTTCAAGTGGTGAGCTCCTTTGATAAAGTAGCCATCCATCATACCCACAAGGTTCTCAATACGGCTCTGAGCATCAACTCCTAGCGAACGAGGAACGATAGAGAAAGTATTACTAATACCATCCTGAGAGTCACGGTAGCGAAGTTTTGCAACCGAACTCAAAGATGCCACCGCACCATGAGTATCACGTCCGTGCATAGGGTTTGCACCTGGGGCAAATGCCACACCAGCCTCACGTCCGTCAGGAGTAGCTCCTGTCTTCTTGCCATACATCACATTCGAGGTAATGGTCAAAAGCGATAGGGTAGGATCTGCATTCTTGTAGATATCGAGTTTCTTAAGTTCGTTGTTGAAGAAGTAAACTAGGTCGATCGCCATGTGGTCAACACGGTCGTTGTCGTTACCAAAGTATGGGAACTCGCCATCAATATCAAAACCTTGGCTTAGACCTTGCTCGTTGCGAATAGTCTTAACTTTAGCATACTTGATTGCCGAAAGAGAGTCAACAGCGATTGAAAGACCTGCAACACCATAAGCTAGGTTGATTGCTGGATCGGTGTCAACGAAAGCCATCTGAGCACGCTCATAGTAGTACTTATCGTGCATGAAGTGGATGATATTCATCGAGTCGTTGTACACACGAGCCATTTCCACTAGAACTTTCTTATAGTTTGCCATCACTTGTTCAAACTCAAGCACATCGCCCTTTAGAGGTTCGATACCTTTAATCATCAGAGTACCAGTATTCTCGCAGCGACCACCATTGATAGCCAACAGTAGACATTTCGCCAAATTACAACGAGCACCGAAGAACTGAATCTGCTTACCAATCGCCTGGTAAGACACACAGCAAGCAATACCGTAGTCGTCGTTATTGCGAACCTCACGCATAAGGGTGTCGTTCTCATACTGAATAGAAGAGGTGTCGATAGAAACCTGAGCACAGAACTCTTTGAAACCCTCAGGTAGCTCTGGAGCCCAAAGCACAGTTAGGTTTGGCTCTGGTGAAGGGCCTAGGTTGTATAGAGTTTGAAGGAAGCGGAACGAAGTCTTAGTTACTTTAGTGCGACCATCGTTGAAACGTCCTCCGATTGCCTCGGTTACCCAAGTTGGGTCTCCTGCAAAAATATCGTTATAGCTCTGCATACGCAAGTGGCGCACCATACGAAGCTTGATTACAAATTGGTCGATCAATTCCTGAGCAAAAGTTTCATCGATTGTTCCCTTAGATAGTTCATAATCTAGATAGATATCCAAGAACGACGACACATTACCAAGCGACATCGCTGCACCATCTTGCTCCTTAACAGCCGAAAGGTAAGCCATATAGACCCACTGAACTGCCTCTTGAGCAGAAGTTGCTGGTTTCGATAGATCTAGACCATAGCTCTCGCCCATTGTCTTAATCTCACGAAGAGCCTTAATCTGCTCGGTCACCTCCTCACGAAGACGAATCTTGTGATCTGTCATAGGGCTAGTGATTGCGTTCATGTCCTCCATCTTAGCTTCGATCAAACGGTCGATACCATAGAGTGCCAAACGGCGGTAGTCACCAATCACACGTCCACGAGCGTAGTTATCAGGCAGACCTGTAAGGAAACCCAAAGAACGGAATGAACGAATCTCAGATGTGTAGGCATCAAAAACACCATCATTGTGAGTTTTGCGGAATTTAAAAATATCCAAAACTCGCGGGTCTAGTTCAAAGCCATTCTCTTGGCAGGCTTTCTGAACTACATTGATACCTCCAAAAGGTTTGATTGCACGACGCAAAAGTTCGTCAGTTTGAAGACCAATAATTAGTTCGTCTTCTTGGTTGATATAACCTGCAGCGTGAGAAGATATAGTAGAGATGGTTTTAGCATCCAAAGAGCGAACACCTCCGCGTTCGCGCTCTTCTTTTAGAGCAACCAAGCACGCATCCCAAAGACGCTTAGTGCGAGGAGTGGCAGAAGCCAAAAATGAGCTGTCACCGGTGTAGGGGGTGATATTTGCATTTACAAAATTTGATACATCAATGGTTGTTTTCCATGATGTTCCTTTAAAATCGTTTAGCATCGTTATTTATAAAAAAATTAAAAAATTGTTACTATTAGAACGCAAAGGTAGTTATTTTATTTTAGATGCGTACAAAATAGTTAGTCAAAAATCACAAAAATCTAAAAAACTATAACTACAGCTAAAAATATCAAAAAAAAGCTTAACTTTGTTATGGGCAATTTCGCTTAAATTCACGGAAAGTAAATAACACAAAGATAACATGAAACACTCATCAAAAACTACCATTCTAATATTGCTACTGCTACTAAACGTGGGGCTGGGTTTGGCCAGAGAAGTAAAAAATCTTAATCGCTCGTGGCGATTCACTCCCGGTCACGAAGTGCGCCACGGAATATCGACCGAGGTGAACATTCCTCACATGTGGAACCAAGATGCACTTTCGGGTAAATGGGATTACTATCGTGGCATCGGGAACTACGAGAGAACCTTAGAAATCCCATCGGACTATAAGGGCAAAAAACTATACCTAAAGTTCTACGGGGTGGGCAATATTGCAAACATCTTTGTTAATGGCGTTCACGCCATCGAGCACCGCGGGGGCTACACCGCTTTTGTATGTGACATTACAGATATGGTGCGCTATGGCGAGAAAAACTCTATTATGGTCAGAGCGAGCAATGCTCCAACGCTGGATATTATGCCCTTGGTTGGGGACTTTAATATGTATGGCGGTATTTATCGTGATGTGGAGCTTATAGTCACCGAGCCCGATCACATCTCGCTAGAGGACTACGGCTCAAATGGCATTTATCTGTTGCAAAAGGAGGTGAGCGAAAAGAATGCTCAAATCGAGGCTACGGTGGTTGTTTCGACCCGCGAGGCTCGCACTCTTAATATAGAGGTGAGCGATGGTGAAAAGATTATAAGTAAAGGAAGCGTGAAAAGTGGAGTAGGAGAGGGGCAGAGGATAACGATTCCGCTCACCATCAAGAATCCTCATCTGTGGAATGGAGCAAAAGATCCGTTTATGTATGATGTTACGGTGAGCGTTATGGATGGAGGTGAAACTCTTGATAAGGTGGAGGAACATCTGGGAGTGCGTTATTTTAGCGTCGATCCCGACAAAGGTTTTTTGCTCAATGGCGAGCATTTGCAGCTGCGTGGGGTGAATCGCCACCAAGACCGAGCGGTGCTAGGCAACGCACTTAGCGATATGCACCACAAGGAAGATATGGAAATTATGCAAGAGATGGGCGTTAATGCCATCCGTTTAGCACACTATCCGCAGGCGAAATATATGTACGATCTGTGCGACCAAGCGGGTATGATTATCTGGGCTGAGATACCATTTATTGGCCCTGGGGGCTATCGTGACAAGGGATTTGTCAATCAACCTTCGTTCCGTGAGAACGGGAAACAGCAGCTGCGTGAGCTTATTCGCCAAAATTTCAACCACCCTTCTATTTGTTTTTGGGGTCTGTTTAACGAACTCAAAGAGCAGGGCGACAACCCTTGTGAGTATGTCGAGGAATTGAACACTCTAGCCCTTGAGGAAGATCCCTCACGCACCACCACTGCCGCTTCGAACCAAGGCGGTGCACTAAACCGCATCACACAGACCATCGCTTGGAATCTGTATTACGGCTGGTATGGCGGCGATGCAAAAGACATCGGAGCGTGGGCAGACCAAACCCACAAGGATTTCCCCAACACCCCTATCGGCATTAGCGAGTATGGTGCAGGGGGTAGTGTTATCCACCAGCAAGA
>CAYJLL010000163.1:0-4149 GCA_964370955.1 uncultured Rikenellaceae bacterium
TACCTTTAGGTAAAGACGGCCGCCCCTCGGGGGTGCGGTTCGTCCGTCTCTTTGGTTGTTTATCTGTCCCTTATGTTTGCTTTAGCTTTTATTGCAGGAGCAGCTTAGCGAATGGCTTGCTTTCCAAAAGAGCGATTTTTGCTGCTACGGCTCGCAAACCTCTGCTGCTCCAGCTCGGAGCGTGGCTCGCGCCTAGTTCGAGAGAGAATATACAATGGTGGTAACCACACGGAGTTTTTTGATGTGAGGGGTGTTTTGATCACGGTCCTCTATCGAGAGTTGGCCTTGGGATGCTCGTTGGATTTTGCCTAATTCGCTTTGTGAGTCGTCAGCAAATTTTTGAGCAGATTCACGTGCGTTTTGAGTTGCCTCCTCTATCATCTTAGGCTTCACATTGTCAAGTCCCTTAAATAGATATTCGGTTTGATACTGCCAATCGCCAGTGACCAGAGCGATGTTGTTCTTTAGCAATTGAGTTTGTTTGGCAATCAATTCTCGTACCTTGTCCACCTGCGACGAGCTCACAGTGATGCTCTGGGTGATTTGGTAGCGAGTGTGAACATTCGTATTGCCATACTCCATTCTGTCGTTGATCTTTGGGGTGCCTATGGTAATCTGATCGGCGGGGATACCACCCGCTTCAAGGAATTCGAGCACAATAGAATTGTTGCGCTCGATCTTGCTGAACAGCGAAATCAAATCATCCCCATCAATGCCGTATGCCAGAGGCCATATCACATGGTCGGCAGTACATTCAATCTCGCTCAGACCGCGGACTGTGACTGTGCGTTCCATGTTTTTGATGTCCTTGAGGGTCGATGCAATAATGAATGCTGCTGCAAAAACCCCTAGTGCCAAGATGATGGCTGAGAGGGAAAGTGAATTGTTTTTCATATGGTATTTGGATTTAGGTGTTAATCGGGATAAAATAAGCTGAATATCAAAGCAAATGTAAGAAAATTTTTCGTAGTCTCAAAATATATTTTTATCCTCTCCCCAAGTATCTTTAAACGCTCTTAATGCCCTTTGAAAGCAATTGGTTAGGCTCCGAGTAGGGGTTCTTGGGTTTGCAGTGGCGGTTGGGCGAGGGGTGCAAAAAAATATATTTTTGCATAATCCCTAAAAAAGGGTTACTTTTGTGGGTCACAAGCTATGCCCAGATGCGAGGAAACTCTCGAGGAAAAGGCTCAGCCAACTTACACTTCAATTAAAGATTCATAACAAAAATATGAAAATTCATAAAGAGGGGATAAAAATTGTCTCATGCACTTGGATCATCCTACTAGCACTCTCAGCGGGGCTTTATTTTTGGGATATCTGTATTTGGATAAAATTCCCACTATGGGCATTATTCGGCTTCTTGCTATTCTTTGTTAGTCACTTTTTCCGCAAACCCTTCAGGGCTATCCCTCAGGGCGACAATTCGTTGGTCTATGCTCCAGCAGATGGCGAGGTTGTGGCGATTGAAGAGGTGTTTGAGGATGAGTATTTGAAGGAGAAAGTGATGCAGGTTTCTATTTTTATGTCGGTGTGGAACGTACACATGAACTGGTATCCTGTGGGGGGTGAATTGGAGTACTACAAATACCACAAGGGTAAATTCCTAGTGGCGTGGCTTCCAAAATCTTCGACCGAGAACGAGCGTACCACAACAGTGGTCAACACGGGCGAACACAAAGTTCTCTTCCGTCAAATAGCTGGTTTTGTGGCTCGACGCATCATAAACTACTCAAAGGAAGGAACACAGGTGGGGCAAAACCAAAACTGTGGTTTCATTAAATTTGGTTCACGAGTTGATATTTACTTGCCCCTAGGTAGTGAAATCAATGTTAAAATCGGCGACAAACCGACGGGAACCCAAACCCTAATCGCCAAGCTCCCAAAAGCCTAAAACCAAAGTACAAAAGAGCTGCAAGTCGAGAAAATCAACGATAAGCAAACACATAGCAATGGCAATTTCTAAAAATCAAAGCATCTATCTTGCAGTCATAGGAGGAATCCTACTGGCAGGGATAATGTGGTATTTTAGTACCATTGTCATCTATATTCTAGTGTCGGCTCTATTGGCAATCATGGGGCGTCCGCTGGTTGTTCTAATCGAGAAAATAAAAATCAAGGGCTGGAGCCCATCTAGGGGTCTATCGGCAACAGCATCGCTGCTTATCATCATTAGTTTTTTCACTGTGGTGGTAATGAGCCTCACTCCCGTTATCGCAAGCCAACTCTCTAAACTATCCTCACACAATATGTCTGAGGCGACCGCACTAATTGAGGGGCCAATTAAAAACATAGAACAGAGCATTAACTCAACTTTTCCCGATAGCAATTTTACGGTTGCAGGCTTTATTGAGAGCCAAATGGAGGGGGTTGTGCGCCACGATCTAGTGACCAACACCATAGGCACCATCACCTCGATGGCAAGCTCGATTATCATGGGTATATTCTGCGTGTCGTTCATTACCTTCTTCTTTTTGAGCGACGAGAAAATGTTTGGGTCGTGGATAAAACTACTCTTCGCCCAGCGCCACGAGGACAGCGTGGAGCACGCAATGTCGTCTATAACCAAACTCCTTAGACGCTATTTTGTTGGTCTTTTTGCCGAATCCTTGGTGAAGTTTATCTTCATAGGCGTAGCGTTCTATATCTTGGGATTCTCTCTGGATATGGCAATGTTGATGGCCTTGGTGACCGCCATCCTCAATGTTATCCCCTATGTGGGGCCTATCATCGGAGGGGTGATCGCTCTGGGAATTGCCGCCTTGAACCCCATAGCTGGCTCAGATCCCATTCAAATATTCGGGTGGATGGCAGCAATACTACTTCTATTCCAACTCTTCGACAATATTATCCTACAACCCTATATCTATGCCAGCTCGGTGAAGGCTCACCCTCTTGAGATTTTCATCGTCATTCTAATGGCAGGCTATATGGCTGGAGTGTTGGGGATGCTCTTTGCGATCCCGATCTACACAGTGCTCAGGGTCTTTGCGAAAGAGTTTTTGAGTAAATATAAACTAGTGAAAAGCCTCACAGAAAGCATGTAAGCAAAAGGCTAAACACAATTGAAACCGTAAAATTAAACACACACAACAACATATTTTTTTTGTAAATGAAAAACATAGAAAAACTAGAGACTACAGCCTGTCAAGTAAGACGCGACATTGTGCGCATGGTTGCAGCAGTTAATTCGGGCCACCCAGGTGGATCGATGAGCGCGAGCGATGTTCTAACAGCACTATTTTTTGAGGTTATGGACATCGAGCCAAGTGCCTTTACCAAGGATGGAAAAGGCGAAGATGTATTTTATTTGAGCAACGGCCACATCTCACCTGTGTTTTACAGTGTGCTCTCTCGTCGCGGTTATTTCCCCGTGGATGAGATGAAAACTTTCCGTATTATGGGAAGCCGCTTGCAAGGTCACCCAACCCCAAAGAGTGGACTTCCAGGGGTGAGAGTTGCTAGTGGATCGCTAGGTCAAGGCCTTTCGGTTGGAGCTGGCCACGCATTGAGCAAAAAGCTAGATGGCGACAGCAAAAATGTATTTGTAATGATGGGCGACGGCGAGTTGCAGGAGGGTCAAATCTGGGAAGCGGCAATGTTTGCTACGGCTCAAAAGATAGACAACCTGATTGCTATTGTCGATTGGAACAACCAGCAAATTGACGGTACCTGCGAGCAGGTGATGGAAGGCGCAATCTGCACTTTACCACAAAAATTCGAGGCCTTCGGTTGGAGAGTACTTCAGGTTGATGGTCACAACATGGCCGAGGTCGTAGAAACACTTCGCTATGCAAAAGAAACCGCTTGCGGCAAAGGTCGCCCTGTGGTTATTCTGGCTAAGACTATCATGGGCTATGGTGTAGATTTTATGGCTGGTACCAATGAGTTCCACGGTAAGGCTACCTCTGAGGCTCAAACTATCGAAGCCCTTAAACAACTTCCAACAACCTCTTTGGGTGATTTTTAATCCCAACTTAAACTCATAAAATACAAGAGACAAGAAAATGAAAAAATATAGTATTCAAGGTAAAAAAGACACACGAAGCGGTTTTGGCGACGGACTACTAGAGGTGGGTAAGAGCGACGATAAAGTGGTTGCTATGTGTGCGGATTTGACAGGTTCGGTGAAGTTTGACTCTTTTGCAAAGG
>CAYJLL010000164.1:0-4133 GCA_964370955.1 uncultured Rikenellaceae bacterium
TGGACTATGTAAGTGAAACACTTAAAAAATAGAAACGATGGCAAGAAAAAGAAGACTTATTAAGGATGGAGAAGATCACGATCCACTATCGGTTCTCACGAACCTATTTGATGTTGCGATGGTTTTTGCAGTAGCACTAATGGTGGCGCTTGTGACTCGATTTGATATGACTGAGATGTTCTCGCAAGAGGATTTTACGATGGTGAAAAATCCAGGCACAGAGCAAATGGAAATCATAACCAAAAAAGGTGATAAAATTGAAAAATACACTCCTTCGGATGAAAAAGAAGAAACGAGTGGTTCCCGAGGGAAGAGGGTGGGAACGGCCTATCAGCTCGACAACGGAGAGATTATTTATGTTCCTGAGTAGAACGAAAAAACTCCTAGAGAAAAAATCTCTAGGAGTTTTTTGTTTCCAGATTATTACCAAAGATGTCGCTTGTTTACTCTCAATGCTGAATCGTTCAATATATACCGATATTGGTTATTAACTCTTGAATGAGAGCATTTTTGAAAATAGATCAGTAATGCTGATAATCGGTGAGAAAATATTCGTTGAGGTATGGATTATCTCTGCTCGCCAAATTCGGCTTGCTGCCTTTCGACTGACTTTAGTTTTTCTGCGTTCTCCAGCTTAGTCTCTAGATTCACCACCTCCCCTTCGCTAGGCAGCGGAGCAGTTGTGAGACTATCAATCGACTCATCAAAAATCAGACTAACCCTCGAAGGCAGGGTCTCAATTTGAATCTCATCTGAGGCTAACGTGTAATCCCCTTGGGTGGCTGCGCTAACTCTAACAGTGATTTTACCTGGAGTTGTGGAAGTTTGTACTATCACCGAGGCATCACCCCACTGTATAGGTTCAATTGAGTTGCGCGCGAGCAATCTACCTTCACCAAAGACCTCAAATTTCACCCAAGAGTTGTTTAAGCGCTTTACGTTTCCATCCTTATCTATCACCTCGGCTGTGATGGTAATCAGATCGCCACCATTGGCACGTGGTGCGATATTCATCGTGTCGACTACCAATCGCAGTTTCTCAGGGCGTCGAGAAGGCGTTACACGGTGAGTCGCTACAACTTTACCATCTATGAGACCTTCCGCAAGGAGGAATGAACTTTTTTCACCCTCTGTATTGGTGATTAGTTTGTCGTGCATCATATTGAAGGCGTCCTTAAATACAATCAGAGGTGAGGGAGCACCCTGATTCATTAGATTACGAACGGGCTGTTTGTGAATGCGAATAGAATCTCCGTAACGAGTGTGCAGTCTAACCTCTTCGCAGTTGCTATACACGCTTACATCCTCTGGTGAGATAGGGCTCATGATATTAGCTATGAATACCATAGGTTCCACCCGTAGAACGGAACTCGGTGGCCACATCGCTGGTCGTCGAAGCTGTGCCAAAGCGCACCTCCAATGTGAGATGGATCTTGGCGGAAGAGAACATCTATGCAGGTGAACGGATAGTTGGGAAGCAAATAATGTTCCGCTTGTTTGAGTTGAGCTATCTCTCCCCAGTTGCGCGCCATACGACTCACAGAGTTATGAGAATTCCAGTTGTCAACATTATCACCAAATTCGCGTGTGAGCGACACTTTACCTGACTCCTTGACCTCCTTGTTATAGCCCTCAATACTACCTGGAATGTAGGGGTGCATGTATTGGAGATCGAGATTCTCCGAACCGCGCGCAGCAAGGTCGCTCACAGTGTAACTCCCCTCGATTGGTAGTTCTTCTTTGCAGATATTATGGACGCTTTGTGCAAAATCCTCAGAATACCAAGTCTCGTTCAGGATTGGTTCCCACATAATCACCACAGGGTAATTGCGGTCACGACGAATCATATCACGTATATTCTCGAATACTCGCTCCTTGAAAATAGGCTTGTCGCTCCAGAACTGCCACCCAGGTGTGTTTTCAATCAGAAATAACCCTAATTCTGCACACGCATCCATAAAGGCTGGATCTTGAGGGTAGTGGGCATTGCGTATAAGATCCATGCCCGCTTCTTTAAGTTTTAGAGCATCGCGCCAATGGAGAGAATTTGACAGAGCATTTCCTATGGTGGCATAGTCTTGGTGACGATTTGAACCAATTATCTTACGTGGGAAGGGCTCGCCGTTGAGTATCATTCCCTGCTCTTTTGTGAACTCCACCGAGCGAATACCCACCCTTTGGCGATAAGAATCTATGATTTTTCCCTTTGAATTTTTAACACTCACAATCAAATCATATAGATAAGGAGAGTCGGGCGACCAAAGCATAGGATTTTCCACTACAGTAGATAGTCGTATAGTTTGATCAGCATTTTTTGCTATGCGATATTTCGATTTGAGATTTTTTGCGGTTTTACCATCTTTTTGAACTAAGGCAAACTCCACAATGCCTGAGCTTGAAGAGAGAGTCTCATTTTTCAGATTGAGCGATAGATTGACAGTAGCGCTCTTTTTTGATACATTCTGGTAATGGATGAACAAACCTCCATCGGCAACTTTATTTGCTGCGATTGGATCGCTAATATAGAGTTTGTCGGTGGTGTAGAGCCACACATCACGATATATTCCACCGAAATAAGAGAAATCAAGGTTCGCTTGTGGTTTGCCTGGTGGGTAATCCTCGTTGTCAGAATTATCCGCTTTGACAGCAATTACATTCTTTTGATCAAATTTTAGAAGTGGTGCAATATCAACAGAAAAAGGCAGGTAGCCTCCAAAATGTTCTGCAACTGGTGTGCCGTTGACCCAGACTTCCGATTTACCCATGACTCCTTCGAAGTGCAGCACAACACGGCGATCTGAAAACTTGTCGCTCGTGGGCGTAAATTCCTTGCGATACCATGCAATGCCTTGATAATTAACTCCTGCGCTTGCGTCTAGTGGGAGAATTTCCATTCCATTTGGTAGGGCAACAACCTGCCAAGAACTGTCATCAAAATTTTCAGCCTGTGCGCCTTGTACGTCTCCTTTATGGAACCTCCATGCGGGGTTCATAGAGTAGACCTCACGAGGCGAGCCTTCTATGGCATAAAAGCCTGCAGTTGAAAATTCTTGCGCTTTCGTCCCCATACATACAAATGAGAGAATAGCAATAAGTAATAAGTGTTTTTTCATATAGTTTGTGTTTTGGTTAGTTTTATATTTTTTAGGGTTGACGAAAATAGCACATATTTTTAGATTACCCAAAATAAATTACTTATTTTGTAATAAATATGTCTTTCGAATGTCTAATAGGGTAACAATGACAATAAAGCATGAAAACTAATTTATGGAAAAAGATTTTATAGAGATAATTAAGAGCAATGAGCGGCTCATCTACAAGGTGTGTTATATCTACGCCTCCCCCGAGCTACCTCTTGCAGACCTATATCAGGAGATAGTGTGTAACCTGTGGAGGGGGTACAAAAAGTTTCGGGGCGACTGCCAGCTCTCCACATGGATCTATCGCATCGCTATTAATACCTGCATAACTCAGGTGAGAGTTAATAAGAAAAAAGCAGCCAAACACACATCCGTCGAATCAATCGCAGATGTGCTGCCATCCCAAGAGGATTGGTCGGAGGAGATACAAGAGATTTATTCTCTGATTAAGAAGCTAAAAACTATGGATAAAACCATTCTTCTTCTGCATCTCGAGGGAAATGCCTATGGAGAGATTGCAAATATCACAGGACTTAGCCCAACAAACGTGGGGGTCAAGCTGATGAGAATAAAAGAGAAACTAAAGCAAATGTACAACAACTAAAAAATAGCATAACAATGGAACTAAACGATATTCAAAAGAGCTGGAATGCCATGGAGGAGAGGCTCAAAGAAAATGAACTGCTCACCAAATCCTTGCTCATTAAAATGACCCAACAAAAAGGTCGATCGAGTGTGAATCGCTTGATTTTTGCCGAGTCAATTGCACTAGCATTTTTGGTGCTGTGCGGGCCACTGTTTTTTGCAGTGAATTTTATGGAGGTTAGTGCTTACTATAAGTATCTTGCAAATATTGTATTTGCAGCGTGTGTAGTTGGCTATATAGTATCACCATTTGAGTTGTACTATCTAAAAAAAGTGAATTTTGAAAATTCAATAAAGCAAAACATAATCTACATTAATAAGTATAAACTGTTGGTGAAGATCGAATTT
>CAYJLL010000165.1:0-4096 GCA_964370955.1 uncultured Rikenellaceae bacterium
CTACTGTTCACGCTACTACTGCTACTCAGAAGACAGTTGACGGCCCATCGGCTAAAGACTGGAGAGGTGGCCGTGCAGCTGCTGGTAACATCATCCCATCATCGACTGGTGCTGCAAAAGCAGTAGGTGTTGTTATCCCTGCTTTGAACGGTAAACTAACTGGTATGGCTTTCCGTGTTCCAACTCTTAACGTATCTGTTGTTGACCTTACTTGTCGTTTGGAAAAAGCAGCTTCTTATGAGGAGATCTGCGCTTGTGTTAAAGCTGCAGCTGATGGCCCAATGAAAGGTATCCTAGGTTACACTGAAGATGCAGTTGTTTCTTCTGACTTCATCGGTGAGGCTCGCACTTCTGTATTCGACAAAGATGCTGGTATCGCTCTTAACGGTAACTTCGTTAAGCTTGTTTCTTGGTATGACAACGAGTGGGGTTACTCTAACAAAGTTGTTGAACTTATCTGCCACATGGACACTGTTAAGTAGTCTTAGGTCTTTAAGGACAACTTTAATAAAAAAGGGAGCTGCATATAATGCAGCTCCCTTTTTTTGTGAGGTTCTCTCGGGCAATAACTGTGTTGCTAAGTGCACGGACAGTGCTAATAATTCTATGAAAGATACTCGAATGTTTATACAAATAGCTATGCAAATGGCTATGCGATCTTAAGCCATTAGAGTATTCTATTGCTGCACTTGCAGATCATCACACAAAGGCGCCTTAGTTCGACTGAAAACGCACAGCTACACATGGGCTTATCTTCCAGGGAATAATCGATTACAAGGCTAAATTTGGGTCTACAGCAAACAGCAAATAAAAAGCAGAGCGCCAACCTTTATAAAGGTTGGCGCTCTGCTTTTATTAATTCAAGTTAGTTGCGAATTATTTATCGCCTTTCTTCTTGTCTTTTTTCAATAGATCATAAGCAACTGGGGTTGCAACGAAGATTGACGAGAAAGTACCTATGATCACACCAAATAGAAGTGCAAAGATAAATCCACGGATGACCTCACCACCAAATAGGAAGATCGCTAGAAGTACTACGATTGTAGTTCCTGCAGTATTCACCGTACGAGCTAGTGTCTGGTTAATCGCATTGTTCATATTCTCTTTGGTCGTACGACGTGGGAATAGATGATTGTTCTCACGGATACGGTCGAAGATAATTACAGTGTCATTGATAGAGTAACCAATGATTGTTAGAATTGCAGCAATGAACGCTTGGTCAATTGTAAGGTTAAATGGCATCACTGAGTAAAGTAGTGAGAACATACCAATGGTAATGATAGCATCGTGAAGGAGTGAAACTACACCACCCAAAGCATATTGCCAGTATTTAAAGCGCGCTACGATATAGATTCCAATTGCGAGTAGTGCGAAGAATACCGCAATAAATGAATCAGTCTTAATATCATTTGCAATAGCTGGTCCTACTTTATCAGCAGCAATAATTCCGAAAGGATTATTCACGGTGGTAGTAAAGTCAGCTAGTGAGATTTGATCTTTGTAAAGAGGAGCTAGTGCCTCGAACATCAACTTATTGATCTCGTCGGTTACACCTGGATCCTCGTTGCTGTACTGGTACTGAGTGATGATACGCTTTTGGTGCTGGCTCTCTGCGCCATATTGCTTCACCTCGAAAGTATTCTCGCGCTCATCGCCAGTTGTTGGGAAAGCAGCCTCTAGAGCATCACGCACTTGATCGTCGCTCACGTTTTGATCGAAACGAACTACATAGTTACGACCTCCGGTAAAGTCAACACCGTAGTTTAGGCCACGAGTGGCAAGAGAGATAGCAACCACTGCAACAAGAATAGCAGAGATGATGTAAGTGTATTTACGCATTCCAACAAAGTCGATCTTAGTTTTCTCCAAGAACTTCTCGGTTAGAGAATTGCTAAATGTAATTTTCTTACCATTCTTAAGCGAGCCTTCGAACAACAAACGAGTGATGAAAACAGAGCAGAACAATGAAGTCATAATACCGATGATAAGAGTTGTTGCGAAACCTTGAACAGGACCTGTTCCGAAGATAAACAGAACGATACCTGTAATCAAAGTAGTTGCATTACCGTCGATAATCGCTGAGTAAGCATTGCTGAAACCGTCTTTTAGAGACATTGCTTGAGCTTTACCTGAGCGTAGTTCTTCTTTCACACGCTCATAGATAATCACGTTAGCATCCACAGCCATACCCATCGTTAGAACGATACCTGCGATACCAGGAAGAGTTAGTACTGCACCAAAGCTAACCAAAACTCCAAACAAGAAGAATAGGTTGGTGATCAATGCGATGCTCGCCACAAAACCTGCTTTGTTGTAGAAGAAGATCATATAGATTAGTACCAATACGAAAGCAAGGATAAATGAGCTCATACCTGAGTCGATTGATTCTTGACCAAGGGTTGGTCCAACGACAGCCTCTGAGGCGATAGTTGCTGGAGCAGGAAGTTTACCTGATTTAAGTACGTTTGCAAGGTCTTTCGCCTCTTGAAGTGAGAAGTTACCAGTGATTTGAGAACTTCCGTTAGGAATCTCACCTTGAACGTTAGGCGCAGTGTAGACATAGTTGTCAAGCACCACCGCAATTGGTTTACCAATATTGTCAGCAGTCAAACGAGCCCAAGTTTTTGCACCCGCAGCATTCATTTGCATTGACACCTCAGCAGCCGAACCATTTTGTCCGATTTGACCAACAGCGTCTTCAATAGCACCACCATCAAGTGGAGCTTTACCAGTTGCACCACCACGGATCGCAAATAGTTCGTAGGTGGTATCACCACCGTCAATACCTTTGATACCCCACATAAATTTCGCATCACGAGGGAATAGCGAGCGAATTTGTGGCATTGCCAACACCTCGTTCACACGAACAGTATCGTACGAGCGAGCAACAGCAACTGCCGCACCTTGGCCAGTTGGTTGCAAGAAGCTAAAGAGTGAGTTGGGGTTGTTCAAAAGAGCTGAATCTGCTGCCACACCACTCTCAAGCGCTGCAACTAGGTCAGTTGAATCAGTCGATGCAGCAGTGCTCGCAGTAGTGTCTGCTACTTGAGGGGCGTTCATTGAAGCTAGAACTTGATTTGCTTGCACAAATGCATTTGTTAGCTCCTCACCGTTATACACAGTCCAGAACTCCAAAGAAGCTGTACCTTGAAGCAGTTTACGAACACGCTCTGGGTCTTTAACACCAGGAAGCTCGATCAAAATACGACCTGCATTCTCAAGGCGTTGGATATTAGGTTGAACTACACCAAAACGATCGATACGGCTTGAAAGAACGTTGAACGAGTTGCTAATTGCACTCTCGCTCTCGGTACGCAAAACCTCGATCACCTGAGCGTTAGTGAAGTCTGGCTTGATCTTCTCACGCAGGTCGTAAGTTGCGAAGATAGTCGAGAGCTGACCCGTTGGGTTTAGCTTAGCATACTCGGTTTGGAATAGAGTGATAAAATCGGCTGTAGAGTTGCTCTGAGCAGCTTTAGCGTTAGCTAGAGCCTGAGCGAAGAATGGGTCTTTGTCGCCATTCTCGCCAGCGAGAGCTTTCACAACGTCGCGAACGTCGATTTCCAAAGTCACGTTCATACCACCACGAAGGTCAAGACCAAGGTTGATCTCTTTTTCGAGGGTTTCGGCGTAAGTGTACTTCAAAAAGCCAAGGTTATAGACCACCTCTGACTTCATTGAGTCAAGGTATTCGGCCTCTTTCTGGATGTCTCCACCAGAGATTTCGGCAGCTTTGTCTTGGACAGAGCGAGCCACAAAAGTAAACGACAGCTGGAAAGCACACGCTAGTGCCAGCATAATCGCGAGGAATTTAATAGAGCCCTTATTTTGCATTTTTTGTAAAGGTTTGTATATATATTTATTTTAATTGATTACTTTTGTAACTGAAAATGATTCGCAAAGATAGACCATTTTTGCAAATTCACAAATTTTTGACTGTATTTTTTCCTGCAATATTCATGGTTTGTAGGAAAATTTTATTTACTCAACTTCTTTGGTCATAAACTTATTTTACAAACATAGACTATGCAAAAACTAGTAGTACTTGGTGGCGGCGAAAGTGGCTATGGCGCTTGTGTGCTCGGACACAAGAGTG
>CAYJLL010000166.1:0-3238 GCA_964370955.1 uncultured Rikenellaceae bacterium
CGCTTCGAGTCAGCACGTGCCTGTTGAAGAGCGTAGAAACAACGTGCAACCTTCTTGGTTGATTCCGTTACTGGCTCTTTGAGGTTACCACCCGCAGGCGATACAGTTCCGATGAAAGTCACCGAACCGGTCTGCCCATTATTCAAATACACATAGCCCGCACGAGCATAGAACTCCGCAATAATCGCTGGAAGGTCCATAGGGAAGGCGTCCTGACCTGGAAGCTCCTCCAGACGGTTACTCATCTCACGAAGCGCCTGCGCCCAACGAGAGGTAGAATCCGCTAGCAATAAGACCTTGTAGCCCATCGCACGGTAATACTCCCCTAGAGTCATCGCCGTATAAACAGAAGCCTCACGAGCCGAGACTGGCATATTAGAGGTGTTGGCGATAATCACCGTACGCTCCATTAGCTTACGCCCTGTGCGAGGGTCGTCTAGCTCGGGGAACTCAACAAAAGTTTCTACTACCTCGTTAGCACGCTCACCACAAGCCGCAACGATAATCACCTCGGCGTTTGCTTGCTTTGAAAGTGCGTGTTGAAGAACGGTCTTACCCGCACCAAAAGGCCCGGGGATAAAGCCAGTACCTCCCTCGGCAATAGGGTTGAAGGTGTCGATCGCACGAATACCCGTTTCCATCACTTTCGATGGGCGTGGTTTTTCGGCAAAAGCCGTAATAGCCATCTTCACTGGCCATTTTTGTATCATCGTAACCTCAAGACTCTCGCCTGAGGTGTTCTTTAGAGTTGCAATGGTGTCGGTGATTTTGTGGTTACCTTTTGCTACGATGCTCTCAATAGTCCATTGACCTTTGAGTGAGAAAGGCACCATAATCTTGTGCTCCAACCACCCCTCGGGCACCCAACCCAGCCAATCGCCAGCGGTCACAGTGTCGCCCACTTTTGCGATGGGTGTAAAGTCCCACACTGAGTCCATGTCAAGTGGAGAGGTGTAGGATCCTCTCTGAAGGAAAACGCCCTCCATGGTCTTTAGGTCATTTTGCAGACCGTCATAGATTTGTGTTAGGATACCAGGGCCCAGAGTTGCCTCAAGCATACTACCCTGAAATTCGACTTTAGCGCCAGCGCATAGTCCTCGAGTGCTCTCAAAGACCTGAACATAGGCAACATCACCTTTGATTTTGATTACCTCTGCCATCAGCGGAGTACCCGAAAGCTCAATGAAGCAGATTTCATTCTGCGCCACAGCTCCAAAACACTTCACTGTCACAAGGTTGGCGATAATGCCAATAACCTCACCTGTTGTTTTCATATTTTTATCGTATCTGTATTGTTATTTCTGTATGTTATTTTCTTGCGATGCAAGCCCGCACTCAGGGTGGACGCTCGGGTGAACTGATCTCACAAGAGAGCAGGGCTCCCGACGGGGAGCGTCCGCCCTGCTGGGGGTTAGAAACCCTTTTATGATTTATCTTTCCCTCAAGCTATTGCCCGTGCACCTCACACCTCGCCCGTGCCGCAGCCACCTATTGAAAGTCCGTGAAGCTTTTCACTATTGCCTCAAACCTCTCACGTCCTATCTCTTTGGATAGCCTTGTCCAGCGCTCTAGGATGTTTAGCTTCACCAAATAAGAGGCAATGTGACTGAGCGAGAAATATTCTTTCTCACTAAGCTCAGATGCAATCTCCCAGCGAAGGGCATCCATAAGATGTTCTCTTTCGAGGAAATCCTCACGTGAGACCACCTCCATCAACTCCTCTATGTATTTAAATTCGCCACTAAGGCCATAATCGGCCGCCGTGGATGATTCTATTTGTTCCACTAGCTCATCTGCTCCCACCATCACCTGAGAAATATCCACCCCAAGGGTGCGAGCCTTTTCGGCCGCAATAATATTGCGCAGGGTGCGATCAACTCCGCTCCAAAGCCTCACAAAGCGGCATTTGCTGTCACTGGAGAGGCGATAATAAGCTTCCCAGAGTTGGTTTTCAAGCTCATCTAGGGTGATTTTCGGATGTGAATCTTCGTCAATCTCATCATCTTCTCTCAGATACAGTGCCACTATTGACCCTATTTCTTGAGGTAGACATGACACAAAAGCCTCACCCTCTTCGCTTGGCTCTCTTTTGAGTTCTGCCTCGATCTGCTGGGGGGTGAGATTGCCTAAAGAGTTATGGGGGATTTGCGCTCCTTGAGCTAAGTTGACGAGATTTAGAATGTCGTAAAAGGTGTAGAGCAAAGATAGTGAATCTCGATCGCCACGACTAATTGTGGTTTCGATCTCCTCGCGCATCGCCTCGAAGTCCAAGTCTGTGGCTAGAGGTTTGTCGCCCAAATAGGGTAGAGATGCCACCAAGCAGTGGTAGTCTCTTTCGCTGAGGTTTATTTTGATATTCTGAAGTAGGGTCATATTTCTGTAATCATTAAAATATGATAATGAGCACCATTAATCGTTAAAGTCTTGCCTTAGAATAGCATCTTAGCTACCATGGGGCGGATATAGGAGCAAAATAGCTCATTGAAATCTTCCGCAGTGAGGCTCACATAGTAGCCTCCATCTTTTGGTGCAATGCGCACAGGGGTCTTAACTCGCGAGCTGAGGTTTACTTCAACTCCCTGAGCAAAGGTCTTATCGATTGCGGCCTCTAGAGCCTTGTCGCCACCCTGAGGTAGGGTCACAGTGACAGCCTCGTCGCCCTTGGGGTTGAAACGAGAGACGGCATCCAGAACCATTTTTTGGATAAACTCTCCCGACTCCCACGCTTTAGCGGTTGCGCCATCTACTGTTTTTTTGGTTATGATATTCTCGATCGCTGTGCGAAGTTCTGAGCTGAGTTGTTGAGCTGCTAGGCGTAGTTCGCCTTGAGTACTGGCTTTGAGTTCGGAGGCCTCGGTGAGGGCCTGTTCTTTAATTTTGGCAGCCTCGGCTTTGGCTTGCGCTATAATCTCTGTGGCCTTAGCTTGTGCTTGTTCTAGCTCGCTTTGTCCTTGAGAGCGTCCTTTTTCTAGGCCTTCGTTATAGAGTTTTTCTGTTAGCTGTTGAAGTTTGTTTTCCATAGTCTGAGTTTCTGCTATCATTATTACAATTCCCTACAAAGTTGGGAAAGTTATTTTGAATTTCCAAATATTTAGAGCTATTTCCAGGGCAAAATTTGTGCCTCTTACAGATTTTTCCTACCTTTAGCCTTTGAAATTTATAATTATCTACTATGAAAAGAGTTGTAATAATTCCAACCTACAACGAAATTGAGAATATTGAGGCTATGATACGCAAA
>CAYJLL010000166.1:3248-4090 GCA_964370955.1 uncultured Rikenellaceae bacterium
CCCTGTCTTTGGCTATAGATGTGCTTATCATTGACGATGGTTCGCCCGATGGCACTGCCGATGTGGTGAAGACCCTGATGAGTGAAGAATTTGGCTCGTCGCTTCATCTGCTTGAACGCCAAGGCAAGCTTGGTCTAGGTACTGCTTACATTGCTGGCTTTAAATGGGCGCTGGAGAAAGGCTATGATATTATCTCGGAGATGGATTGCGACTTTTCTCACAATCCCGAGGATCTTGCTCGATTGAGCGAGGCTATTGAGAATGGAGCAGATGTTGCCATTGGCTCTCGCTATGTCACAGGAGTGAATGTAGTGAATTGGCCTATGGGGCGTGTGATTATGTCCTACTATGCCTCGGTTTATGTTCGCAAGGTGTTGGGGATGAAAGTGAGAGACTGTACCGCTGGTTTTGTGGCCTATCGTGGCGATGTCTTGCGAGGGATGCGTCTGGATGAAATCAAGATGAAGGGCTACGGCTTTCAGATTGAAATGAAATATACCGCTCACAAACTTGGATATAAGGTAGTTGAAGTGCCTATTATCTTTACAGACCGAACTCAAGGAACCTCGAAAATGAGTGGCGGGATTTTTGGAGAGGCATTCTGGGGAGTGCTAAAAATGCGCTTCCGCAAAGTTAGAGGAGCATAGAACCCTTTATTATTTGGCTGCTAGCGGTACGCACTCCAAACTGGAGCAGCGATGGTTGTAAGTGTCGCACCGATAATAAAAGCTCCGCTTCCAGCCTAAGCAGGCCACAATAAAAACACATACACACAACAAAACCATGTTACTAATACACAACGGAACGATAGTTAATGAAGGCCGCAAGGAGCGTGGCTACCT
>CAYJLL010000167.1:0-823 GCA_964370955.1 uncultured Rikenellaceae bacterium
GGTTACAAATCTGGCGTTGTTGATAAAACTAAATCAGTGCGCAACCTACAATTCGAGCAACCATTGTTCGAGTTCTCAGGAGCTTGTGCAGGTTGTGGTGAGACTCCATATATTAAGGCTATCACTCAACTATTTGGCGATCGCATGATGATCTCTAACGCTACGGGTTGTTCGTCTATCTATGGAGGTTCAGCTCCATCTACTCCATATTGTAAGAACGAAAAAGGTCAAGGACCAGCTTGGGCTAACTCTCTATTTGAGGACAACGCTGAGTTTGGTTATGGTATGCACCTAGGAGGCGAAAAACTGCGTGAGCGTTTGGCGTTGATCATGGGTGAGGCTATCAATGGCTGCTCATGCTGTTCGGACGAATTAAAGGCTGCCTTTGGTGAGTGGATTGAGGGTCGTAATGATGGCGAAGCTTCAAAAGCGGCAGCAGAGAAAATCATTCCTATGGCAGAGAGCTGCGATTGCAAGGCTTGCAAAGAAATCATCGAACTTAAGGATTACCTAGTGAAGCGTTCGCAGTGGATCTTTGGTGGTGATGGTTGGGCTTACGATATTGGATATGGTGGCTTGGATCACGTATTGGCATCGGGCGAGAATGTAAATGTTCTTGTTATGGATACTGAGGTTTACTCAAACACTGGTGGTCAATCCTCTAAGTCTACTCCAATTGGAGCAGTAGCTAAGTTTGCATCTTCAGGTAAGCGCATCCGCAAAAAAGACCTTGGTATGATGGCTGTATCTTACGGCTATGTTTACGTTGCTCAGGTTGCAATGGGTGCTGACCACAATCAATACTTCAAGGCCATTAAAGAGG
>CAYJLL010000167.1:833-4027 GCA_964370955.1 uncultured Rikenellaceae bacterium
AGCATTCGATGGTCCATCATTGATTATCGCTTACTCTCCATGTATCAACCATGGTATCAAGGGTGGAATGGGCGTATCACAGTTGACCGAGAAGAAGGCTGTTGAGTGTGGCTACTGGCACATGTGGAGATTTAACCCAACTCTAGAGATGGAGGGTAAGAATCCATTTGTCCTAGATAGCAAAGAGCCAGACTGGAGTCAGTTCCAAACTTTCCTAGGCAATGAGGTGCGCTATACGTCGCTGAAAAAATCATTCCCAGCTGAGGCTGAAGAGCTATTCAATGCAGCTCAAGAGAATGCACAATGGCGCTATAAAGGCTACACAAGAATGGCAAAGATGGACTATTCTCAGGAATAATCCCCAACATCTAGATAACCTATATTTCAAGAGGCTAGCTCATCTTTGGGCTAGCCTCTTGCTTTATAATATAAACAGTAAATATTCTTGTTTTAATAAAAAAATACAATCATTGCAAAAAAATACTTATATTTATAGTGACGTATTGTGCCTAATCGCCATCAAACTACCACACTGATTAAATAATGCAAAAAAACACTCATAGGTAGAGTGCACAATTCTTGCGTGCATCTACTTTGCTTAGGTGTTGGGGTGTGGCAGCCCTTGATGGCGTGCTATTTAGGTGTACGCTTTTTATTGACCTATTGTTATTAAAACAAACATACCTAACATCAAAAACTACCACAAAATGAAAACAAAATTATTAACCCTTTCACTATGCGCAACTATGCTAACTCTTGGCTCTTGCGCAACTATCTTCACAGGTTCAAAAGCAAAAGTCATTTTCGACTCTAATGTTCAACGTGCCGATGTATTCGAACTTGAGGGAAAACGACATAGCAATGTGACTTTCCCTTATCAAACTAAAGTCAAACGCGGTTTTAATGAATCTCTTCTAAAGGTTGAAGCTCAAGGCTACGAACCGTTTTCACTAATTATTGACAAGACATTCAATGCTGTCTCTGTTCTAAACCTACTTTCACTGTTGGGTTGGGGCATAGATGCCGCAACTGGGGCTATGATGAAACCAGAGCAGAAAAATTACTTCCTCGATCTTCAAAAATCAACAACAAAATCTGAATAAGGGTTATAAGCAGTAGGTTAAAAATAATGACAGCGGGGTTTTCTCATGTGAGAAAACCCCGCTGCTTACTTGACCACCTTGAATAAAGATTAATCTTCTAGTGCATACCACACCGAAATCGATTGTCGAATAACTATATCCTCCATTTCGATTTGTGGTAGAGTAAGCTCGAGATCAAGGACGCTCAAATCTTGAGCAGTCTTAGAATTCAGACGAGCCATACCGCCATAGATATCAGTACGACCATCGACTATCTGCAAGACCTTTCCAGTAGACGCACCTGCCGCTTGCGCCAAGACCTCGGCTTTGGCGCGCGCCTGCTTCACGGCTTCGACTTGTACTTCTCTTTTGAGTGAATCTGTCTGCGAATGCCACGTGCGCCCAAGACTGATGTCTAAAACACCATTTGAATTAAAAATTTTAAAAAGCGTAACAACGTGTGCGCTACTGTGTAGAGTTACCTTGTAGAGCTTATATGCGTAGCTTGTCTTTTTATTTTTCACCTCTTGAGATTGATAGACAAGTTTCACACTCTCCTTAGCATCAACTCCTGCCTCTTGTAGAGATTTAGCAAAACGATTTTCCATCTCGCTCATGGGAATTTTACCATCAACGGCTTTTTCC
Organism: uncultured Rikenellaceae bacterium; assembly: GCA_964370955.1. GTDB lineage: Bacteria > Bacteroidota > Bacteroidia > Bacteroidales > Rikenellaceae > Mucinivorans. The sequence continues at coordinate 2,561 of CAYJLL010000167.1, forward strand.
GAGAGGTTCACATTGATCTCTATACGGTTGGGTACAACTTTCATTTCCGCCTCACTTTCAACCTTAATGAAACGTTGCGCATCGAGCTCTTGGGCAGATAGACTTGAAACCGTCAGCGCAACCGTAGCGCTCAATAGTAATAGTGTTTTTTTCATAAGTAGTATTGATTTTAAGATTCTATATCCCTTTAATTCTTTTGCTCGCGCATAAAAGAAATGAGCAAGTTAACGAACGTTGGTTCAAGAGGGATCGCAGGATTATTAAGACTAACCTGTATCTCTAGAACATCTTTTGATCGACTACGCTTCATCACATGATTCATCGTGGGGACAATCACTAGTTGCGAATCAGGGTTTGCAGCATGTAAAAGTCTTGCATCCTCGACTTTCACCAGATGATCAGCGTCGCCTTGAACGATAAGGATCGGGATATCAATTTCTCGTATTTCTTTTTGTGGATTGAACTTCATCAACGATCGAATATAAGGCTGCATTTGGGGATTAAACATTGAGTTTAGGAAGAAAGGCACTTCTTTCACTTGATGTCCCATTTCCAGAGAATCTATAATCTCATCGGCTATCATTCGAACTGATAGAGGTTTATCGACAAACATATCCTTTAGGATTTGTCCTGCCATTCTCCCCGAAGAACTAACCGAGATAAACATGTCGGCTTTTGCTCCTCCATTTAGTGCAAGCATCGACAGATGAGCTCCTTCGCCATGCCCTAAAATCACTATATTATCGTAGTTTTGGTGTTTGTTGAGATAATTCACCCAGTGAGTCACATCCTCAACGTATTGCCTAAGATTATCACTTGATTTTAGTAGAATAGCCTCGCGAGAAGCCCCTACTCCACGTTTATCATAGCGCAGCGATGCCACGTTATTCGCGGCGAGGGTATAGGCTAGAAATTTTAGAGAATTATTGCGACCCATTTGATGATTGCCGTCGCGATTAGTGTAGCCTGCATCAGCAACGATGAGCACCACTGTATCGCAAGAATCTGAGGCAGGGTGAACCAAACTGCCATAGATCCCCCCGGTTTCGGTCTCCAGTACAACTACTTGCTCACCGGGGTATTCTCTCGCATCTTGAGAATAGCAAATAGCCACATTAAATATAAGCACGCTCACAAATAGTGAGACAGACAAAAATCTTTGCATAATAATATATCCTAATAGTTAGGTTGGAGGATTGTCATCCTTACAATTAACAAACAATAATAGTGATAGTTCTATTGTGCTAAGATAGTATTTTTTGCTCAACTTTGCAAGTTTCACCCGTATAAATTACGCCGGATCATCACCCGATCCACCCCAAGGGTTGCAACGCAGGATGCGCCAAATGGATTTTGCCGTCCCTTTGATTAGCCCATACTTTCGTAGTGCGTCTAGAGCATATTGCGAACAAGTGGGTTGAAAGCAACAACGAGCTGGAAACAGTGGCGAGATAAAACGCTGATAGA
>CAYJLL010000168.1:0-3967 GCA_964370955.1 uncultured Rikenellaceae bacterium
CTAGCCGTACGGGCAATCATTCGGCTCACACTTAGGCACGTTCCACTATCGAGGCCGCCATAACGGCGTAGAGAGCTGCGGTTTCGGTGCGCAGGCGAGTAGTGCCCAAAGAGACGCTCTGAAAGCCAGCTCCGTGCGCCAAAGCAACCTCGTCGGGCGAAAAATCACCCTCAGGGCCTATCAAAATCAACGATTCATCGCCACTGCTTAGCTTGTCTTTCAGCTCGACTTTCGAGCTTTCATCCTCGCAATGGGCGATATACAGTTTCTTGCCTTGCGCCTTAGCCTCAGAAGCTATACGAGCAATAAAATCCTTGAATCCCAGCAGCTCATCCACCTGCGGTAGGTAGGCTTTCAGAGACTGCTTGGCAGCTCCGACCACAATTTTCTCGCCCCTTTCATGCTTCAGCACCCTTCTGATGGAGCGTTCACACAGCAGCGGAGTAATGCGATCTATGCCCACCTCGGTGGCTTTCTCCAAGAACCACTCATAACGGTCGATATTCTTAGTTGGCGCAAGAGCAACCCACACACTATAACCACGTTTTTGATAGTCGTTTTCAGTGGTCTCAACGCTTAGAACCACCTCTTTTGGCGATGCACTCTGAATCTGCGCCCACGCCATAGTGCCTTGCCCGTCGCTCACCATCACCCTCTCGCCCTGCTTCATACGCAAGACCGAAACGGCGTGACGAGACTCCTCGGGCGACAAAATTACGGTGTCGGATATTTCGTTGGTGAAAAATAGTGTCATTTAGCAAAAAATTTTGTATCTTTGTGGAAATGGCTTCTTTTTTAGGGATAACAGACTTATATTACCCGAAAAGAGCTAAGGCAAAGGTACAAAATTTCTAATCAAACATAAGTAAACATGAAAAAATTCCTAGCAATGGCACTAACTGCTGCCTCGCTCAGCCTCACGAGCTGTGGCGACAAACCCACGCAGAGCGAAAATCCGTTCTTCACGGAGTGGACAACTCCTTACGGTATTCCTCCGTTCGATCAAATCAAAAACGAGCACTTCATGCCTGCCTACACCGAGGCTATGGCTCAAGAGAACAAAGAAATCGACGCTATTGTAGCCAACACCGAGGCTCCATCGTTCGAGAACACCATCCTCGCTTACTCAAACTCAGGCGAGCTGCTTGGTAAAATATCTCTAGTGTTTGGTGGTATCACTGGTACCGATATGACCCCTGAGCTAGAAAAACTACAAGGCGAGATCAGCGGTATGTTGACCTCTCACAGAAGTAACATCTCTTTGAATGAAGGTCTTTTCGGGCGTATCAAAACTGTTTATGACAATCGCAACGAAATGGGACTTGACGCTCAACAACTTCGCTTGACAGAGAAAATCTACAAAGGTTTCCAGCGCAACGGTGCAGAGCTTGAGGGTAAGGATAAAGAGACCCTTCGCAATATTGACAGCAAGCTATCGGCTCTAACTATCCAGTTTGGTCGCAACCTTCGCAACGACAATGGTGCGTTCACTCTTGTTATCGACAACAAAGACGACCTAGCGGGTCTACCTGAATCGGTTATTGCTGCTGCGGCGGCTGAGGCTGATTCACGTGGCGAGGCTGGCAAGTGGGTTTTCACTCTTGACAAACCATCGCTTATTCCTTTCATTCAGTATGCTGACAAGCGTGAATTGCGTGAGAAGCTGTACAAAGGCTACCTAGAGCGTGGTAACAACAACAACGAGAACGACAACAAGTCAACTATCGATTCTATCGCTAACCTTCGTCTTGAGCGTGCCAAACTTCTTGGTTATGCTAACCACGCAGATTTTGTTCTGGAGGTAAATATGGCGAAAGAGCCAGAGGCTGTTTACGCACTACTAGATCAACTTTGGGAGCCTGCGCTTGAGCGTGCGAAAGAGGAGCTTGCGGAGATGAAAAAAATCAAAGGCGACAACGACTTCGAGAGCTGGGATTGGTGGTACTACGCAGAAAAACTGCGTGAGGCGAAATACAACCTAAACGAAGAGGAACTACGCCCTTACTTTGCGCTTGACAACGTAATGGATGGCATGTTGGAATTGACTACCAAACTATTTGGCATCACCTACAAAGAAGTTACTGCCGAGGTGCCTCTTTACAACAAAGAGAACCGTGTGTATGAGGTAACTGACAAAGATGGCGAGCACCTAGGTATCGTATTCTTCGATTTCCACCCACGCGGAGGTAAGAGAGTTGGAGCTTGGTGTACTTCTTTCCGCCCACAGAAATACGACAAAGACGGCAAAAACGTACCACCTCTAGTGTCTATCGTGTGTAACTTCACCAAGCCTGTTGGCGATGCACCTGCACTATTGAGCCTTGACGAGGTTGAGACTCTATTCCACGAGTATGGCCACGGTCTTCACGGTCTGTTCCGTGATGTTAAGTACTCTGGTCTAGGTGGTGTTGAGCGTGACTTCGTTGAACTTCCTTCGCAGATCATGGAGAACTGGGCGTTCGAGCCATCTGTGCTTAAAACCTACGCTAAACACTACCAAACTGGCGAGGTTATCCCACAAGAGCTAATCGAGAAGATCCAAAACTCTGCACTATTCAACCAAGGTTTTGCAACTGTTGAGTACCTAGCTGCTTCGCTTTTGGATATGGAATACCACACAATGGTAGAAAATGGCGCTATTGATGTTATGGACTTCGAAAATGCAGTCCTTGCGAAATACAAAGCTATGGACGAGATTGCTCCTCGCTATCGTTCGCCTTACTTCCAGCACATCTTTAGTGGTGGATACTCTTCGGGCTACTACAGCTACATCTGGGCTGAGGTACTAGATACTGACGCTTACAATGCTTTTGTTGAGAGCGGCGACTTGTACAACAAGGAGATTGCTCAGAAGTTCCGTGACGAGGTTCTATCTCAAGGTGGCCAAGCGGATGGTGATGTGCTTTACCGTAACTTCCGTGGCGCAGATCCTTCAATCGAGCCATTGATGAAAAAGCGTGGCTTGAAGTAATCAATAGCTTTAGATAAAAATTAGGGGAGTTTTGCTCCCCTAATTTTTTTTGCTCAAAAAAAACATCTACTTTTGGGTGTGGTATGAAGGCATTGTCCTTCGTGCCACACCTTTTTTAATTCTAACACTATGAAACGCAACGCTATCTTTCCTGGGTCGTTCGACCCCTTTACTCGTGGCCACTGGGACATCGCACGACGTGCACTGAGTATGTTCGACAAACTCTACATTGCTGTTGGCTACAACATACACAAACAGGGCCTGCTGCCCCACGACAAAAGAGTGGCTCTAATCGCCGAAACATTCGCAGGGGAACCCAGAGTCGAAGCGATAAGCTACAACACCCTCACAGTCGATTTATGCGACAAACTAGAGGTAGACATTCTAGTGCACGGTGTGAGAAGTTTTTCAGATTTTGAATATGAACGCCAGATTGCCGAAGTGAACTGCCAACTGCGTCCCCAGTGTGAGAATGTGTTTCTACTTGCCTCACCAGGTTTTGCGAGCGTAAGCTCGTCGGCTGTTCGTGAGTTGATACACCATAAAGCAGATTTGAGTTCACTACTTCCTCCAAATGTTGACATTAATAAATTCTTGTAACACGCTACATAATACAACGGCAAAGCCTACAAATACTCTGTAAATATAATACGCACAAATAAGCCTCTAGCAATTTAGCTAGAGGCTTATTTGTTTTGATACACCTAAAACATAGCTGTAAAAAAAGAGGGGGAGGTCAGATAATCTGACCTCCCCCTCAATTTGGAATACTAACTAAGATTAGTTGTTAGGATTAGGATTGATTGCATAATCCCACCAAACTTGACCGTTAGTGTTGTTCATAATTCCACCATAACCTGGCTCTGCCTCAAGTGTAGACTGAATAGTAGAGAAGTTAGGGTTAGTAGAGTTACGGTTAGGTAGTTCACTACGACGTGGCAAGTACAGTTTCTGAACATCAGTTGAGTTTCTGTATGGCTGCTCCCAGTAGATACC
>CAYJLL010000169.1:0-845 GCA_964370955.1 uncultured Rikenellaceae bacterium
CTGGGGATTGATTATGCTATGGAGCATAACTTTGATTACGTGTATTTACTAAACCAGGATGCTTGGGTAGTGGGTGATACGATCTCAAAACTCATAGAGGTGAACCAAAAAGACAAAACTCTTGGAGTACTCAGTCCGTTGCAGACAAATGCTGCAATGGATTCGCTCGACAAGAACTTCGCAGGCGCACTTAGCAGCAATCCCCAGGTGCTCTCTGATTTTATCTATGGTAGAGCTAAGGAGATGTATCTAGTTGATTTTCATATGGCTGCCCACTGGTTGATCTCGCGAGATTGCCTGCAGAGAGTTGGTAAGTTTTCACCCGTATTTTTCCATTACGGAGAGGATGACAACTACCTACACAGGGTGAAATTTCACGGATATAAAGTTGGTGTTGTAACAACAGTCACAGGGGTTCACGATAGGGAGTTCAGAGAAATGACCCGTCAGAAAGATATCTACTTCCTCTCTGTTGGCTTCAAAATTATAGCATCTAACATCAATAACTCTTTCTCTTATGCGCTATTAAGCGCCTATATCAGGACGCTAGGGTCAGCAGCTAAAAAAGCTATAAGGTATAAGAATGTTGGAATATTTCTTTGTGCTATACCAAAGATATTCTCTGCGGGAAAAATATATAAGGATAGAAAAAAGAATATCAAGAGAGGGTAGTCTAATTCAGAGGCTAATTCTAATAAAATATATGTTTATGTAGTTATAAAATAGAATTTTTGCAACTTTTATTTCAGGTTATAACTGGGTATATTTGCGGTGTATTTAATATTATTCACACGTTTAACTCAAGTTATTAAAAAAATCATGCAAAAAATCTATTACAAAAGCGA
>CAYJLL010000169.1:855-3925 GCA_964370955.1 uncultured Rikenellaceae bacterium
TAAGATCTATTTTGATCTATCTAATTTAGGGGGTGTACCCAATATCCCTTTTGAATTTAGGTACCACACCTCATCGCCACTTAACTACATTAGTTGTGGGTGGGATGGAGAAAACTACACCAATTGCGAACCTTATGAAAATGGGATAATGGCAACGTGGGATTGTCCTAATTTCTTCCCAGGTCAATTAAAAGTTCAAAAGCATTTCTATGAACACGATCAAAGATTCAATGATGGTGTTTTCAATCTAATCACTGCCGAAACAACAGATATCTCTATCACCGATGAGTTTACCTCAACAGAGGCTATAGCACAGGACCGCATTTGTCAGATGAAAGGTGAGGTGGGTGAGAAAGGTGAAAAGGGAGATAAAGGAGAGACTGGTGAAAAGGGCGATAAGGGAGATAAGGGGGATGCTGGACAATCTGCACCCTATCCAAGCTGGATTGGGGAGGAAAAACCCAGTTACACTGCAAGCGAAATAGGTGCACTACCTAACACTGGCGGGATAATCAATGGTAAACTTACATTTCCATATAGCGAAACTCTTCGAGGACAACAAATAGAGATGGCTTCATACGGAGGTGGTTCGACTAGGATTGCATCGGTATCTGGGGGCGAGCTAACTGTTCATTCTGTTATGCGATCATACGACGGTTCGGGGAAAATGATCAATGGAATTGGTGTTATGGGCTATGTTGATCCCACCAAGTATGGCGACAATAAACTAGTGTATTACACCCTAATCAATGAAGATTTAGGCGCTGTGCAATATGATGTTTACCACTCTGGTAATATCGCCCAACAGCAGAGCTTAGCGTTATCTACGCCATTAGCTACAAAGGCTAGCTATCTAAATACTCCATCGCCTATCGAAGCAGTCGAGACACCAAAGCAAGCCTCAAATGAGCAGTACGAGGATGGAGAGCTTATAAAGGCGCTAGATCATTGGATCTATCGTTATGATATTACGCCAAATGACGGTGTGTTTGTGGCTAGCGAAGTTGCAATTTATGGTGAATTAACTCGAGAAAATGTAGTGAGAGCGGTAATGGAAGCTGAGTTTGGCAAGGGTTTTGAGTTAAACCTAATCAACGATTACAATGCTGTCTGCTTGGGCGTTGATCAGGAAGATGGACAAACGCAACGCTACGTAGACTTCCTCAAACGAAGAGAGGTTCTCAAGTTAATTATTGCAAATGATTTAGCAAATCTAGAGATTCCTCAAGCGTAGCAAAAGATTACTGACAGTATATTGTGATTACCTGAAATTTATATATTATTATTTTGGGTAGTCACATTATTTTACTAATTTTGTAGCTACGAAATATGTCTTCGTGAAATCTGTAGGCATATCGCTCGTGACAACAATCACAGATAGTTCGATTGAAAAATAAAAAATTGATATAATGAAAATAGCAGTAGTTGGAAGTGGATATGTAGGGCTAGTAAGCGGTGCTTGCTTTGCTGAAATGGGAGTTGATGTGACTTGCGTTGATATCGACCAAAATAAGATAGAAAGACTCAAACAAGGCGACATTCCTATTTATGAGCCAGACCTTGACGAAATGGTTGTACGCAACTATCAGGACGGGACCCTTAAATTCACCACCGATCTGACTGAATGCCTAGATGATGTGATGGTTGTGTTTTCAGCCGTTGGTACTCCTCCCGACGAGGACGGTAGTGCTGACTTACAGTATGTTCTGGATGTTGCTCGTACCTTTGGACGCAATATTACCAAATACACAATTTTGGTTACTAAGTCGACAGTGCCAGTGGGTACTGCACAGAAAGTAAAAACTGTCATTCAAGAAGAACTTGCCAAGCGTGGCGTTGATATACCTTTCGATGTGGCTTCAAATCCTGAATTTTTGAAAGAAGGTGCTGCGATCAAAGACTTTATGAGTCCAGATAGAGTGGTGGTTGGAGTAGAAAGCGAGAAGGCTAAAGAAGTGATGACCAAACTATACCGCCCATTTTTACTTAATAACTTTAGGGTGATTTTTACTGATATTCCCTCTGCCGAGATGATAAAATATGCGGCAAATGCTATGCTTGCAACACGCATTTCATTTATGAATGATATTGCCAATCTGTGTGAGATAGTGGGAGCAAACGCTAGTATGGTTCGTATTGGCATCGGATCAGACAGCAGAATCGGTAACAAATTCCTATACCCAGGTTGTGGATACGGGGGTTCGTGTTTCCCTAAGGATGTAAAAGCGCTTATCAAAACTGGCGAACAAAACGGATATGACATGCAAGTGATTCGCGCAGTGGAGGCTGTTAATGACTATCAAAAAACAGTTGTATTCAATAAGCTTAAGGAGTTTTATGGCGGAGATCTAAATGGCAAGAAAATCGCAATTTGGGGGCTTGCTTTTAAACCCGAAACAGATGATATGCGTGAGGCTACCTCATTGGTTGTCATCGAATTGCTAAAAGAAGCAGGTGCACAAATCACTGTATACGATCCTGTAGCAATCAAAGAGTGCAAACGCCGAGTTGGTGATATTGTAAACTATGCAAATGATATGTACGGGGCTCTGGATGGTGCTGATGCACTGCTATTGCTCACCGAGTGGAAAAAATTCCGCATACCCAACTGGAGTCGAGTGAAAAATGCTATGACAACGCCACTTATAATTGATGGTCGTAATATATATGACCCCGTAGAAATGGCTCAAAATGGCATTACATACCACTACATTGGAAAGAAGAACTAACCAACATAGATGAAAGAGTTAATTTCTATAGTTGTACCTATCTACAACGTAGAGGAGTATCTCCCGCGTTGTTTAGATTCTATTATTGCGCAAAGTTATGACTATATTGAAATTTTACTCGTCGATGATGGTTCGCCTGATAACGCTGGGATAATCTGTGATGAATACGCCCAAAGTGACAATCGTATCAAGGTTTTTCATACTCCCAATGAAGGTGTTGCGAAAGCACGCCAACGCGGAGTGGAGAATTCAAAGGGTGAATACATTGTTTTTGTTGATCCAGACGATTGGTTGCCACTTGATTCTATCAAGACACTATATAGTTCAATGTCGCAAGATGT
>CAYJLL010000170.1:0-3916 GCA_964370955.1 uncultured Rikenellaceae bacterium
GTGAAACTAGGCTATCTAACCGAAGAATTGTATGATATGCGTGGCGATTGGATGATGGCACACACTCGTGGAGGCGTAGATCAAGAACTCACAGAACTACCTTACAAGCGACTTCAAAGACCTATCTTCCCACTGGATCCTAACATGGAAGATCCAGCACTAGATGTTGTGTTTATCGACTAAATTTCATAGTATAACTCGCATATTTTCAAACTACAACATGAGTTTATTTCGTATTTTTTACGATAAGCTCTTGGTGGTTCAAATTAGATTATATACCTTTGCGACATAAAGTTCCTCTGGTGTAGCTCCACAACAGCGGGGCTACACCTTTTTGTTTGTAAAAAACACTACTAACCCTTTATATATTACCAATATGCGTAAAATTACATTTCAGATCGCATGTCTATTTATGGTTCTAATCGGCCATAGTGGCGCTGCGTCTGCCCAACAGTCTCCCCCACCCTATCTTGATCCAACGGTGAGCATTGAAAAAAGAGTAGAGGACCTAATTGGTCGCATGAGCTTGGAGGAGAAAATAAGCCAAATGCTACACGAATCGCCTGCGATTCCTCATCTTTCTATTGCTGGATACGATTGGTGGAACGAGGCTCTCCACGGAGTTGCTCGCACTCAGGAAAAAGTTACGGTCTTTCCTCAAGCCATAGCCTTGGCTGCAACTTTCGACACAGATGCACTTCAGCGTGCCGCCGATGCTATATCTAGCGAGGGGCGTGCACTCTACAATGAGGATGTAACAAAGAGGATTAACCACATCCGCTATCGTGGCTTGACCTACTGGACTCCGAATGTTAATATTTTTCGTGACCCTCGCTGGGGGCGTGGGCAAGAAACCTATGGCGAGGACCCATATCTAACCTCTAAGATGGGTATCGCAATGGTTAGAGGACTTGAGGGCAATGACCCCAATCATCTCAAAGCGGTTGCTTGCGCAAAACATTTTGCCGTTCATAGTGGTCCTGAGTATAACCGCCATTCGTTCGATGCCACTGCATCAAAATACGATCTATGGGACACCTACCTCCCTGCGTTCAAGGCCTTGGTCAAAGAGGCGGGGGTTCATGGTGTGATGTGTGCATATAATCGCTTCGAAGGCGAGCCTTGCTGTGGTAGTGGTGAATTGATGGTTGATATTCTTCGCAATCAATGGGGGTTTGATGGCTATGTGACCTCAGATTGTTGGGGCATAGACGATTTCACTAAATATCACAAGACTCACCCCGATGTACCCACGGCTGTTGCTGATGCGGTGATTACGGGAACAGACCTGGAGTGTGGCAATTCTTACGACCAACTCCTAGAGTCGGTAAAGAGAGGTTTGATAGATGAGCGACAAATCAATCTAGCCCTTTCAAGACTCCTTGAGATCCGTTTCAAACTTGGTATGTTCGATCCACTTGAGAGCAGCCCCTATGGCAAGATTTCACGTGAGGTGATTGAGTGTGACGCTCACAAGGCTTTGGCGCTAGAGATGGCTAGAAAATCTATGGTTCTACTCGAAAACAAAAACAACATACTGCCGCTGAAAAGAAAATATCATCGTATTTTGGTGGTTGGACCCAATGCCGACAACGAGAATGTGATGTTGGCTAATTATTTTGGTCGCCCAACCGAGATTACAAGCGCACTAGAGGCTATCAAAAATGAATTTACTGATTCTCGAATCGACTATATTCAAGGCGTAGGACACGTAGCTCTTATCGAGGGTCAAAGCGATTTTAGTGAGCTAACACAACGTGCTAGAAAAGCAGATCTTGTGATCTTCGTGGGTGGAATCACCGCCGACTATGAAGGCGAGGCAGGCGATACTGGCGCTGATGGCTATGGTGGGTTTGCTAGCGGCGATCGCACTACTATCCACCTGCCAAAGGTTCAGAGTGATTGTATGAAAGCTCTAAAGAAAGCAAAAAAGCCTTTGATATTTGTCAACATGTCGGGTTCTGCAATGACAATGAACTGGGAAAAGCAGAACGCAGATGCCATTATCCAAGCGTGGTATGGAGGGCAATCTGGCGGTACTGCTATAGTGGATATAATCACGGGCAAATACAATCCCTCAGGGCGCATGCCTCTGACCACCTATACTAGCGATGCTGATCTGCCTGACTTCGAAGATTACTCTATGGCCAATAGAACCTACCGCTATTTCACGGGCACTCCGAGCTATCCATTTGGCTATGGATTGAGTTTCACAAAATTTGAGTACAGCAATATAGAAGCTCCCAAAGTGATTCTCGGTGGCGATCAGGCGAAAGTGAAAGTAAGTGTGAGCAACACTGGAGGTGTGGATGGCGATGAAGTAGTCCAGCTATATGTTAGCCATTTGGGCAAAAACACTATGACCCCTATTCGAGCATTGAAAGGTTTTAAACGTATATCTCTCAAAGCTGGCGAGACTCAAACGGTTGAGTTCACTCTAACTCCCGAGGATCTAGCATTGACAGACCACAGAGGAAACCAAAAAATGACACCAGGGGTTTGTGAAGTTTTCATCGGCGGAGGGCAGCCCTCGTGGAGCGAAGGCGCAAAAACATCTATTGAGATTCAAGGCGATCCCTATACTATATTATAAGAGGATCTTAATCAATAAAAAAGGGAAGTTCTACATTAGAGTAGAACTTCCCTTTTTTTGTTATATCTTCAATCGATCAAGACAATCAAGAATATCTTCACAAGCTTTCGCCACTTCCTCTTGAGTTATGGTCAAGGGGGGTGAGATACGGAATGCAGTATCGCAGAACAAGAACCAGTCGGTCATATAGCCAGCCGCCTTTAGCATTGCCACCATCGCAAACATTCTCTCGCTTGTGCCCAATTCAACAGCCAAAAGTAGTCCTGCTCGACGAATCTCCCTCACTGCTGGATGGCCAATGAGAGCCTGATAGAATTGCTCGCCACGAACCTTAGCGTTTGCGCAGAGTTTTTCGCTCTCAATAAAACGCATAGCCGCCAAGCCTGCAGCACAACACACGGGGTTGCCTCCAAAGGTATTAATATGTCCAAGAACTGGAGAGTGAGTAAATTTATCGAGCGAACTTTTGCTTGCAACAACAGCCCCCAAAGGCATACCACCTCCTAAGGCCTTAGCTAGCGCTACCGCATCTGCTTTGACGCCATAGTTCTGCCATGCGAACATCTCGCCCGTGCGTCCAAATCCAGTTTGAATCTCATCGTAAATTAGCATAGCGCCCACCTGAGTGCATTTCTCTCGCAAAGCAACAAGCCATTCTCTATTGGCAGGATTCACTCCCGACTCACCCTGACTCACCTCAGTGATAACAGCAGCTGTGCGTGAGGTGATTAGCTCGAGATCCTCAAAACTATTGAAATTAATCTGACGACAATCAGGCAGCAGAGGGCGGAAATTACTACGGAAATATTCATCGCCCTGTATACTCATTGCTCCATGGGTCGAACCGTGGTAGGCATTACGCATCGAAATGATTTCAGTGCGTCCAGTTGCTCTCTTTGCGAGTTTCATTGCCACCTCGATTGCCTCTGCTCCTGAGTTGACAAAATAAACACTTTGATCCTCTCCCATTTGCTGGGCGATAGCCTCAGCATAGTCTACTTGTACTCTTTGTAGAGTCTCACCATAGACCATCGTGTGCATATAGGATGCCGCTTGCTCTTGGACAGCCTTCACCACCACAGGGTTTGCATGTCCAACATTACTCACTGAGACCCCTGAGATCATGTCCATCGTTTTGTTGCCCTCTCTATCATAGAGATATACGCCCGAGGCACGCTCCACCTCAATTAATAGTGGTTCGGGGGATGTCTGTCCCACGTTTTTAAGAAAACGGCTGCGTAGTGTTTCCATGTATATTTAGATGTTTTAATTTAATACGGATCATGCTAGTTTTCTATCTGCACACTATCCAGACGGATAGCA
>CAYJLL010000171.1:0-3882 GCA_964370955.1 uncultured Rikenellaceae bacterium
CTTGCGCACGTTCTTAATACGGCGCTCGAAGGTAACGGTATCTTTGCTGTTTGCCGCCATAGGATCTTCGGTATAAGAATATTCGAGGATCTTACCTTGATCGTCCATCAACTCAAACCACACCTGAAGTGGCCCCGAATCGAGAACGAAGTTATTGGTCATCGCTATTTTGAGCTTAAACAGACCATCTGTATAAGTACTATCCAAGGTCGCCACCACGTCAAAGTCCTCAATATGAACCTTGGGCTGCGAGTAGATATACACATCACGCTCAATGCCGCTCACTCTCCAAAAATCCTGACACTCCAAGAACGAGCCTGTACTCCAGCGATAAACCTCCAAAGTAAGTTGATTTTCGCCCTCGGTCAAATAGTCATTCAAAAGAAACTCTGCTGCCGATTTGCTATCCTCTGAATAGCCCACCTTGCGACCATTGACCCACACATAGGTACCCGATTTTACGCCTCCCAAATGAAGATAAACATCTCTGTCACGCCATGAGTGAGGAACATCGAAAGTACGTCTGTACACCCCCGCTGGCACTACCTCGGGTAGTGTTGGCGGCTGAGGGTTTGCGGGAGCAAACTCATATTTGTGGTTGGTGTAGATGGCAGTACCATGACCTTGCAATTCCCAGTTGGTGGGAACTTTAATATCACTCCACGATCTGTCGTCAAAATTTCTTTGCGAGAAACCACTAGGGAGCTCACGATAATCGTCACTATAGAAAAATTTCCAGGTGCCATTGAGGTCCAAATAGAATTCCGAGGCAGAAAAATCGCCCGAGACAGCCTCCTCACGACTATCAAAGCTCATCATATAGGGACGAGGCTTGAGTTTATTGACCTCGACAATCTGCGGGTCTTGCCATTCGGGGATGGTGTTAATCTGTTGTGCTTTCAGGGATGCGACACCACAGAGCGCCGCACAAATCAAAATTAGATTCTTTCTTAGCATATGGGTTTTTGGTCTATAATATCAAAGTTAGGTGAGTTTGGTTTACTGTTTGCCAGCTAAAGGGACTACTTCTGGCGGAAGTAGATCTGGATGGGCACTCCTGTGAAGTCCCACTTAGCACGTATTCTGTTTTCTAGGAAACGGCGATATGGGTCTTTTAAGTATTGAGGTAGGTTTACAAAGAATGCGAACTGCGGAGTGGCAGTGTGGAGCATAGTTGCATATTTGATGCGGATATACTTACCCTTGATTGCTGGAGGTGGAGTGTGCTCGATGATCGGGAGAATAAACTCATTGAGCTGCGAGGTTGAGATTCTGCGTTTGCGATTCTCATAGACCTCCATCGCTTTTTGAGCAATATCGAAAATACGCTGTTTCTCGTGAACCGAGGTAAACAAGATAGGCACATCGTTGAATGGCGCCAATTTTTCACGTATGGTTTGTGCGTAATCACGTGCGGTGTTAGTGCTTTTGTCTTTGACCGTGTCCCATTTATTGACAACCACAACACAACCTTTTTTGTTCTTTACAATCAGGTGGAAGATATTCATGTCCTGCGAATCGACCCCCTGAGAGGCATCGACCATAAGTATGGCCACATCCGAATTCTCAATGGCACGAATAGCTCTTAGCACCGAATAGAACTCTAGATCCTCGTTCACTTTGGTTTTCTTACGCAGACCTGCGGTATCCACAAGCGTAAATTCCATACCAAATTTATTGTAGTGCGAGTCGATAGAGTCTCTGGTTGTACCTGCAAGCGGGGTCACAATATTTCTATCCACACCCATCAAGGCGTTAGTCAGCGAGCTTTTACCCACATTCGGACGACCAACGATAGTGAAGCGAGGAATGGTGTTTTCGATTTGTTCTTCTTGATTGTCAGTTTCTCCGTTGTCACTTTCTTTTAGCCCCTCAACCACAGCGTCCAGCAAATCGCCTGTACCCGAGCCAGTGATACTTGAGATGGTGAAAGGATCGCCAAGTCCAAGCGAGTAGAACTCGAAAGCTTCGGTATGTCGTTTGTGATTATCGACCTTATTGACAACCAAATGCACAGGTTTTGAATTCTTGCGCAACATACGAGCTAGGGTCTGATCGATGTCCGTAACGCCCGATTCAACATCCGTCAGAAAGATGATAGAGTCTGCCTCTTCGATGGCAATACGCACTTGGCGCACGATCTCCTGTTCGAAAATATCCTCTGAGTTGACAGTAAATCCGCCAGTGTCTATCACCGTAAATTCCATGCCGTTCCAATCGGTCGGTCCATAGTGGCGATCACGTGTTGTGCCCTCGGTGGCATCTACAATAGCTTTACGAAGACCGACTAGTCGGTTAAAAAGAGTTGATTTCCCAACATTGGGGCGGCCAACAATCGCAACAATTTTATTCATTTGTGTGGTTTAAAGTTTTTTCGTTTCTCAATTATTAAAGAGCACATCCCTTGGGGTTTGAAGAGGGTTTAAATGGCTCATAACTAGGCACAATCTGCACTATCGGCAAAGATAGGGATTTTTTTTGACACTAAGAGCCTGTTTCGCTATTTATCTTCTATAAATCTCTAGCATAGAGACTCTCTCCAAATCGAGCCCCACAGAGAGAACACCAGCAATCATCCAAAAGCGAATGACAGCCACAATTGGCTTGTTGCTCAAAACTATTGGTTTAGATCAGCTCACCGCACCAAAAAAGCGAGCCCACCATAAAAGGCAAGCTCGCTTGAATTTTCAAGTTGATAAATGTGGGGTTATTCCTCCACGAAGCTATCTTTTCCTACGCCGCATAGTGGGCATTCGAAATCATCTGGAAGGTCTGCAAATGCTGTTCCTGCTTCAATGCCATTATCTGGATCGCCTAGTTCTGAGTCATAGATCCAGTTACATACTTCACATCTGTGTTTTGCCATAATTTTAATTTTTATTAGGGGTTTATATTAAAAGTTAGTTGCTCTTCTTTAGAGGCTTGTTTGTGTTTGGTGCAATAGTTTGTTGCTTATTTTAATACATCAACAAAGATCATGCCGCCATCTGCGAACATTAGCTACAAAAAAACTAATCCTCTCGAACTCAGCGCGCCCTGAGCATCCCTCTCAATCAAGGTGCACCCACTCTCTTGACCCACTCTAAAAGCTCCACCATCTAACCCTAGAGCTGTTTTGACGCTTTGGCTCGCAGCAACAAGCAGGGGTGTTAATTCAACCTCCAACAACTCTGCTGCACGAGTGAGCGCAGGGAGTAATTCACCTGGTTTCGAGGTACTGATTAGTAGTCTATTGCTAGCTAAGGCTTGTGAAATATACGAATAATTTTTAGAATCATCATCAAGGGGCGAGAAAATGACATATTTTTTTTGAGCGCACTCCACTTTGAGCCTTTCCGACAATGCAACCAGACGCACGCCAGCACTCAATGAAGCTTTCGCTCGTGAGGGTGAAATCTCCCCCCCACACAACTCCACCAACTCAGGGCACAACATCCCGTTGAAATACTGAGTCATGGCCCTATTGTCTATTTGAGAACAATTTTCCTCAATACTCAACACTACCCCGCTTTGATCAAAGACAACAATCCCCCTAGGACTCAGCACGCCTTGGGATGTAAGGACCCAAGAGCAGGCTATCGATCGTGAACTCATCTACGAAATCATATTTGGGGTTATACAATACAGAATCTATATCAAGGCCAACTCGTTCTCTAAGGAGTTTTCTGCGAGCACTATCGATCTGCAAGGTGTGAATAATCATTATATCGCGAATCCAAGAACTATCATCTTTGGTGATATTACGAGGGTCGAGCAGCGTAACTCTTATAGAATCATGAAGAGGTATTGCATGTTTAAATTTATAGGAAAATTCATTTTCTTTAAACGAACGGCTAACCCAAGATTGGTATTTTTTATCTCTCTCGCGATTCTCGCTAGTGT
>CAYJLL010000172.1:0-3872 GCA_964370955.1 uncultured Rikenellaceae bacterium
ATTTTTTGAAATCTTAATCATGTAGCCATAATTATATTCAAACCTCTCAAGAGAGCGAACCTGATCCAACTTAAACCCATATTGGACCCCCACCGTGGCATTGAGCACACGAGAATTGAACTTATAAGACAAGGGTACCTCAAAAGTGCGCAACTCGTTATTGAAGATACCCGCTAACTCAAAGCCCGAGTTTTTAGTAAACTGACCCGTAAATGATACCATAGGTTGGAGGAGAGAAGGCCTATAACCTCTATATTGTCCGATATCAATACCTTGATTAGAGGTTTGAACGACAGATAGTCCTACTCCGACAGAGTACTTATTTTTGAATTTTGCTTTCTCCTGCGAAAAAACAACAAAGGGGCTAAAACAAAGCAGTATTAGCAAAATTTTTCTTTTCATAAAAGCGATTCTAAAGATTAGCTATACAAATATAACCAATGTTTCGCAAATAACAAATTATTTTTTATAATTTATAATAAATTCAAGTAATAAAGCCTTAATAGTCGATATAGAATACAGGAATAATTG
Source organism: uncultured Rikenellaceae bacterium (assembly GCA_964370955.1). Lineage (GTDB taxonomy): Bacteria > Bacteroidota > Bacteroidia > Bacteroidales > Rikenellaceae > Mucinivorans. Next base: position 532 of record CAYJLL010000172.1, read on the forward strand.
ATAATCCTCACTTTTCCCCTGCTAAACCAACATAAAGAGAATGATAATGGATAAAATGGATTTCGCACAGCTTTATTTTATAATTTGCTCTTAACAATCTGACAATGAAACTACAAACCTTTGCTACTAGAAATACAGCCCCTGCAGTAACTAACTATCAAAAAAAAGCACTGCCCTTAGAAAAAGGCAGTGCTTAAAGAAATATTAAGAATTATATTCTTAGTCATTCAAAGAGAAACGCTTGTAGGCGATAACAGTTGCCTCAGCATCAGCGTTTTTGATGTATTGCTCAACAGTTACTTTGTTGTCCTTAACCAATGATTGGTTCAAAAGAGTATTCTCTTTAAGGAACTTGTTAACTTTACCTTGTGCGATACGATCCAGCATATTCTCAGGTTTGTTCTCAGCTTTAGCTTGCTCCATACCGATTTTATACTCCTGCTCGATGATCTCTTTTGGACAGTCATCCTGAGAGATTGAAACTGGAGCCATTGCAGCAGCTTGCATAGCAACGTCATGAGCAACAGTAGTATCGATAGTCTTGTTGAAAGCAACGATAGTACCAAGTTTGTTGTTCATGTGAACGTAGATATCACTCATTGGCGCCTCTACACGAGCGTAGAAAGGAATTTCTACTTTCTCGCCAGTCTTACCAGAAAGTGCGGTGATTGCCTCAGCAACAGTTTGTCCAGACAGATCAGCATTCATTAGAGCATCGCTATCTGCAGCGTCAGTTGCAATAGCAACATCAAGGATAGCTTGAGCTGTAGCAACAAACTCCTCGCCTTTAGCAACGAAGTCTGTCTCACAAGCCAAGCAAATCATAAATGCTTTACCAGCACTCATAGCGGCTTTAACAACACCTTCAGTTGCGTTACGATCTGCACGCTTACCTGCGATCAATTTACCTTTCTCGCGGATAATTTCTTGTGCACGCTCGAAGTTACCTTCAGCTTCTTCTAGTGCTTTCTTACAGTCCATCATACCTGCACCAGTCATTGTGCGCAGTTTAGAGATGTCAGCAATAGCTACTTTTGACATAATATTAAATGTTTTAAAAGTTATTTTAATTGGGTTATTTCAATTATTCTGCAGCTGGAGCTTCAGTTACGTCTGCGCCTTCTGCTGGCTTGTTGCGACGAGCACGAGTGCGTACTGCGCGATCGCCTGCAGCTTTTTCTGCAGCACCTTTTTCAGCCTCTTCGTTGTCTTTCTCTAGCTTGCGCTCTGAAAGACCCTCAGCGATAGCTGCGTTTACGGTGTCAAGGATGATTGCGATTGATTTAACTGCGTCGTCATTTGCTGGGATAACGTAGTCGATGTTTGTAGGGTCACAGCAGGTATCAACCATAGCAAATACTGGAATGCCAAGGCGTTTAGCCTCTTTTACGGCATTCGCCTCTTTCTGCACATCAATAATAAATAGAGCGGCAGGTAGACGAGTTAGATCGGCAATCGAACCAAGGTTCTTTTCAAGTTTAGCACGCTGGCGGCTAACTTGTAGTTTTTCGCGCTTAGAGAAGTTATCGAAAGTACCATCAGCGTTCATCTTGTCGATAGTGGTCATTTTCTTAACCGCCTTACGAATCGTAGGGAAGTTAGTGAGCATACCACCAGCCCAACGCTCAGTCACGTAAGGCATGTTCACGCTTGCTGCTTTCTCGGCAACAACTTCTTTAGCTTGTTTTTTGGTTGCTACGAAAAGGATTTTGCGTCCTGATTTTGCAATCTGCTTCATAGCAGCGGCAGCCTCGTCAAGTTTGACAGCTGTTTTATGAAGGTCAATGATATGGATACCATTTTTCTCCATAAAGATATAAGGTGCCATTTTTGGGTTCCACTTACGCTTCAAGTGACCGAAGTGTACACCCGCCTCAAGTAGTTGATTAAAATCTGTTCTAGGCATTGTTTTGTTTGTTTTTTACTCTTCCACTTCACTCGACTGATTATGTTGAGTTACTATTAAATTAAAGAGCAATTTTGTTAATTAAATTGTTTTTTGGTCAATCCATAAAGTAGCCGTCACACTTTTATGTGGTCAGGGTCTTAGGGATTATGGGAGCTTTATATGCAATATCTCAGGTAGTACTTGTATGGGTAGTCTAGTGATATTTGACCGCAGATTAAGCGGCTTGAAACATAAAAAGCAAGCGATGTTTTCCGTGTCTGGACAGACGCTTCGAATTAACGTTTCGAGAATTGGAAACGTTTACGTGCACCTGGTTGACCTGGTTTCTTACGCTCAACAACACGTGCGTCACGTGTTAGGAAACCCTCTTTCTTAAGGGCTGGGCGCATCTGCTCGTCAACTTGGATCAAACAACGAGAGATACCCAAACGGGCAGCCTCTGCTTGTCCTTTGATACCACCACCTTTAAGGTTGATTTTGATATCGAAGTTTCCAAGGTTTTCGGTTACAGAAAGTGGCTGATTAACAACAAACTGGAAAATTTCCAATGGGAAATAAGTTTCCATTGCTTTGTCGTTTACAGTGATTTGGCCACTACCAGCTTTTAGGTAGACACGAGCGACAGCTGATTTACGTCGTCCTACGGCGTTTACTACTTCTTGGCTCATTATTTAGTTTTATTAAGGTTGATTTCTTTAGGCTCCTGAGCAGCATGTGGGTGCTCTGCGCCTGCATAGATTTTAAGATTTGTTAGCATCACACTTCCCAAACGGTTCTTTGGAAGCATACCCTTAACTGCGTGCTGAATCAAAAACTCAGGCTTGCGAGCAAGCATAGTTGTTGGAGTTGCGAAACGCTGACCTCCTGGGTAGTTAGTGTGGCGGATATATACTTTATCCGAAAGTTTTTTGCCTGTTAGGCGAACTTTATCGGCATTGATAACGATGATGTTATCACCGCAATCGACGTTAGGAGTGTACGATGGTTTGTGCTTACCGCGCAAGATCATAGCGATCTGCGAGCAAAGACGACCTAGCACAGCATCCGTAGCATCTACCACGTACCATTCTTTGGTAACGTTTTGGGCATTTGCCGAGATTGTTTTGTAGCTTAGTGAATCCACGTTGGTTTACTTTAATTTATTGGTTAATACTTACTTTGCCGCTTTGAGGTTCCTCAAAACGACCTGCCCGACCCATACATACGGGAGCACAAAGGTAAACATTATTTTTGGAATAAAAAAATTCCACTAGATTAATTGCCTCACAACAGTTTAGCTCAACACTCTAACATAGGGCTCAAAATCAACTTCAGCCAATAGAGATTGCACAAACTCACGCTCCTGTATCCTAGGATGAGGCACCTCTAGGCGCTCATCAGAAAAGCTAATAAAACCCTCATTATCAAAAAGATATAATATATCAATATCCAT
>CAYJLL010000173.1:0-2119 GCA_964370955.1 uncultured Rikenellaceae bacterium
AGAAGTCGCAATGACTGACTTTCAGTTTGTTTGATCTCTTGCAGAGATGTCACTTGAGGCATATCAAGCAAAGCTGCTGTTTCAGGCCCTACTTGTGCAGTATCGCCATCAAGAGCCATTGTACCAAAGAACAGAGCTTTATAGTTACCAATTTTTCGCGCTACACTCGAGAGCACCAAAGCCGTACACCAAGTATCGCTACCCGCAAAAGCGCGATCACTCACAAGCACCGCACGATCTGCTCCATGGGCGAGTGCTTCGATAAGAACATCCTTAGCGCTTGGTGGACCCATTGTGACTGCTACCACATTTCCCTCGCCCCCTTGTTTATCTTTGAGCCATAGTGCCGCTTGCAGAGCGTGCAAATCATCGGGATTAACCCTAGTTGCTCCCGAGGAACGTACAAGGGTATTGGTTTGTGGGTCTATTTTAATTTTAGTAGATGCTGGTATTTGCTTTAAAAATACAATATAGTTTTCCATGATTGTTCTGTGAATTTAAATAAAATCAACCTCCCTTTTTGTTTGATCTGGCGTCTGAACAGCATTTTTGAAACTCCACACTAAATGGATCTATATCCCCAAAACGAGAGGGAGAGAATTGCGAGGCATCCACAAAGGTTTCTTTTTCCAACACTATCTCTGCCATCAAGCGCCCTATTCCTCCACCAACTGCCACTCCTGCTCCGCAACACCCACAAGCAGTGTATAGGCCATCATAAGCTTCAATCTTGCCAACAACAAACATTGCATCGGGTACATAGCAAGAAGGACCTGAGACATAGTGGGCAATACCCAGCTCATCTATTTCAGGAAAATAATTTTTAAACCCTGGTGCACAATCATTTAGAACGGTCCATTTAGAACCACGCTCGAAGTCAAAATCTTCTATCGATGCGCTCAATTCACTTGGATTGAAAGCCAAGCACTCACTCTCCCTGAGCCCTATCATCAAAGCCCCAAGATCCGATCGAGTGAAAGCCCTTGCATCAGGTATAATAGCATAGGGATGGCCTGTTGGGAAAATATCCTCGCGTGGTTCACTAATATAAAAATGGCTACGCACTGGGCTAAAAGGCAAGCCTACGCCAAGAGGGCGCATTAAAAGGTTTGCCCAACTTCCACCTGCATTTATTACTTTAGGAGCTTTGATAATTGTTCCATCCTCTAGTTTCACGCCCTCGATTGCATTACCACGGGTGAGTATCTCTGCCACTGCTTTTCGCGAATAACACTCCACCCCTAGGAGTTTCGCTGCACGTGCATAGCCTGCACACAGCATTGCTGCATCTACAAAACCATCCGTGGGCATATAGAGTGCCGAAGTCACTGAATCTGCCTTGATCCAAGGCAGGAGTTCTTTGGTCTGATCGGCAGTGAGTCGCTGGTTGGGGATTCCAAAACTCGAAGCGTATTGCTCCTGAGCTTGAAGATTGTTCAGCGAACTTTCGCTTGTTGCGATAGTAATACTTCCACATTGTTGCACCTCAAGAGAATCACCAGTTAGGGTTTCTATCTCTTCAATACACTTGAATGTCTCCTCTACCATCTGCATCAATGATAGCTTGCTTCGAGTGCGAGTCAAAAGGCAGGCAGCTCGTGCGGTTGCTTGTGAGCCGATGTCATTGCGATCAAATAGTGCGACTCGTTTTGCTCCATAGCGCGCTAACGAATAGGCCGTAGCGCAACCTAGAAGTCCGCCGCCTATGATAATATAATCATATGAGTTATTCATTTTCGAGAACTAGATTTTGGTTTAAATAATTAATTTCTATTATTGGTTCTATAGCAACATTATCACCGGAGGTTTGCTTGCTGCGTCGGTGTTGCATCACCAAGAAATATATGCCTACGGCAAAAAGTGCAATTGAGATTAGCCCCACAACAAAGGCTATATTATTATAGAGCACAAACCAGTCAGTTTTAATATGTAGGAGTTCTTTTGTAAACAAGAAAATAACTGTGCCCAGATAACCAATAAAATCACCCATAGCCACAAAGAAGCCTATGTTACCCTTAATTCTAAAGTGCGATATAAAACGATCAAAGAATATGGTCTGAAAGGTCAAATAGCCGACATACAGCGAGATACTCTGAACCATTAGCCAAGTAATAGTACC
>CAYJLL010000173.1:2201-3850 GCA_964370955.1 uncultured Rikenellaceae bacterium
AAAGCTCGGTAGTTATTTTTAAAGAGAGTAAACATTGAGAGCAGTATCAGAACGGCGACAGTAACTATTGTATCTATTTGGGCGAAAAGCCACGAAGATTTTCCTTCCATATCTATGATATTCACCAAGAAATCCTCTTTAATATCTCTAAGGACACACAAAATTAGATTTGCTGCCAAAGCGACAATAATAATAGGTGCATAGCGCTTGAAAATATTCATGCGCGCCTTACCATCAAGCTCTACTCGTTTGCTGCGCAACTTCACATCCTCAGCCGTGGGTGCTGGCAGTCGTTTGAGCAGATAGCCCAACAAAATCAATATCGGAAGAGCAACTCCACCAACCACAGCCGGCATCCAAAAAGCAGAGATACCCAGATCGTTCATGGCAAACAAACCAAAGCTTTTAGCCATTCCTGAGCTCAAAACAATACTCACCCCAAGAATACTTGCCAGAATATCTGTCACTTTTCGCCCTTCAATAAAGCTAAAAATCACTCCCCACATACACCCCAGCGAGAGTCCGTTAATAAAAATTCCAATAAAGTTCAACCCCAACGGTAGTGCACCAAAGAGAACCAGCGAGAGCTCGGCTAAAATCACTGATCCAACAAAGAAGCGGAAACGATTGGCAGGCTTCATCTCAGAGATGACTTTGATACCAACAAATTTAGCAATGAAATAGCCCACGAGTTGTATTGTGGTAACTACCACTTTATAGTCGAACCCCCAAAGTTCGAGCCCATCAAAAGTTGCAGCCGTATAGGGCTTGCGCAAGGCATACACCAACATATATGATAGCAGTGCAGCTCCTCCAGCCCAAAAAATGAAAAGGATTTCATTAAGTTTTTTCTTTCTCTCGATCGATAATTTCATAACTAAAAAAGTGTTATTATTGTGGCATTAAACGTGTTTTAACGGGCACAAAAGTCATCATAGCATTTTATGAATAAAATTAATATTCTATGAATTAACTTTTTAGTAATAAACTCGGGGCAGTGTTAATTAAATCTTAAGTAAAATTGGCGACACAAAAAAAGAGGCCTCTCGCCCCAAAGGGTGAAAGACCTCTTAAAAAAACAGATGTTTAGTCTAAATTATACAGAAACTCCAAATTCACGCAATGAATCGTTTAGTGAAGTTTTCTTATCGGTAGACTCTTTGCGCTTACCGATAATCATTGCACAAGGAACGCCATACTCTCCTGCTGGATATTGTTTTGGATAAGTTCCAGGAATAACAACGCTGCGAGGTGGAACATAACCCTTGTACTCAACTGGCTCCGGCCCTGTTACGTCGATAATTTTAGTAGAAGCTGTAATTACAACATTGGCTCCAAGAACAGCCTCTGCACCAATATGAGCACCCTCGACAACAATCGAACGAGAACCCAAGAAACAGTTATCTTCAATGATTACTGGTGCCGCTTGAACAGGCTCCAATACTCCTCCAATACCAACACCACCGCTGAGGTGAACCCCCGAGCCAATCTGCGCACAGCTACCAACAGTTGCCCAAGTGTCGACCATAGTTCCCTCTCCAACGTAAGCTCCGATATTAACATACGAGGGCATTAGAATCGCTCCTGGAGCAATATACGCTCCATAGCGCGCCACTGCATGAGGAACTACTCTAACTCCTAGGCTTTCG
>CAYJLL010000174.1:0-2041 GCA_964370955.1 uncultured Rikenellaceae bacterium
GGCATTTGCTTACGAAGCTTAAAGTTCGAGATGTCTTTCTTAGACTTGGTTTGTACTGCTTTCTGACCAGCGATAGTGGTTAGCTCGTTTTGTGCAATTTCGATAAGTTTCTTATCTGCAACTGCTGCACCGATACCTTGGTTCAAAACGATTTTCTCTAGTTTTGGGCACTGCATAACACTGCTGTAACCAAACTGCTTCATAAGTGCAGGAATGATCTGCTCCTTATATTTTGTTTTAAGTGATGGTGTGTAGCTCATTATTTTAGTTCCTCTCCAGATTTTTTAGCAATACGGACTAGTTTGCCCTCTGCATTTGGTTTACGAGTAATACGAGTTGGTTGACCGCTTTTAGGATCAAGTGGCATCAGGTTACTGATGTGGATTGGTGCTTCCTGTTCAACGATTCCTCCTTGAGGGTGAGCAGCGTTAGGCTTGGTGTGTTTTTTCACCATGTTTACGCCCTCTACAATCGCACGGCTTTTAGCAGTTAGGACCTCAAGTACTTTTCCTTGTTGTCCTTTGCTATCACCAGCGGTTACTTGCACCATATCACCTTTTTTGATGTGTAATTTCATCTTTTTTTAAAGTGTAATGTTAGTAATTAATTAAAGCACCTCTGGTGCAAGTGAGATAATTTTCATGTGAGAGTCACGCAACTCACGAGCCACTGGGCCGAAGATACGTGTTCCACGCATTTCGCCTTGACCGTTTAGCAACACTGCTGCGTTGTCATCAAAACGAATATACGATCCATCTGGGCGGCGAATTTCTTTGCGAGTACGAACAACTACTGCTTTTGACACAGTACCCTTCTTTACATCACCCGATGGGGTAGCAGATTTTACTGTCACGACGATCTTATCGCCAATCGAGGCATAGCGACGAGCTGTACCACCAAGTACTCTGATGCAGAGAACTTCCTTGGCACCGCTGTTGTCGGCTACTTTTAGTCTTGATTCTTGTTGTATCATGATTACTTGGCTCTTTCAATTATTTCGACCACTCTCCAGCACTTATTCTTGCTCAAAGGGCGAGTCTCTTGGATTTTTACTGTATCACCTTCACCACAATCGTTAGTTTCGTCGTGAGCGATGAATTTGGTTGTTTTGTTAACGAACTTGCCGTAGATAGGGTGCTTCACTTTACGTGCCACTGCAACGGTGATAGATTTCTCCATTTTGTTGCTAACCACTACGCCAATTTTCTCTTTTCTAAGATTTCTTTCCATAGCTTATTGGTTCTGTTTTTGGGCAAGGATAGTTAGCATACGAGCGATATCTTTGCGTTGTTTGTTAAGTAGTGTTGTGTTTTCGATGGCCGAGACTGCATGATTCATCTTGGCCTTGTTGAGAAGATCTTTCTCAGTTGCGATACGCTCTTGAAGTTCGCTCACTGAAAGCTCTCTAATTTCTGAAGTTTTCATTTTCAAAGTTATTTGGCTAAGATTAATAATTAGTCTTGGTTCTCTTTGTAATCACGACGTACAATGAACTTGGTTGCTACTGGAAGTTTTTGAGCGCCTAGGCGTAGAGCTTCTTGAGCAACTGCCATTGGTACACCCTCTGCCTCAAATAGGATACGACCTGGGGTAACTGGAGCAACAAATCCCTCTGGTGCACCCTTACCCTTACCCATACGTACCTCGGCAGGCTTCTTAGTAATTGGTTTGTCTGGGAAGATCTTGATCCATACCTGACCTTCACGTTTCATATGACGTACGATAGCTTGACGAGCTGCCTCGATTTGACGACCTGTGATCCAAGCCGACTCCAAGGTCTTGATTCCGAAGCTACCAAAAGCGAGCTGGTTTCCGCGTTGAGAAAGACCTTTCATTCGCCCCTTTTGCATACGCCTAAATTTTGTTCTTTTTGGCTGTAACATTTTTTTATTTTTTAATTGGGTTAATTAAGGTTTTCGAGTGTTTGATTATCTTTTGTGGTGATCGACTGAGGAAATACATAACATTCATTATGTGTGTTGTCTTTCACTAATTATTAAGAACTATAACGACTAGTTCTTCATCACATTAGATCTCCACC
>CAYJLL010000174.1:2111-3837 GCA_964370955.1 uncultured Rikenellaceae bacterium
ACTCAGGCGGTTTTATTGTTGTTTGTTGTTTCCACGACGACGATCTCCGCCTCCACGACGACGGTCACCGCCACGACGGTCACCACCTGATGGTGCGTTTGCCGAAACTGAAGTCATACCCGCTAGTGGAGTAAGCTCGCGCTTCTTGTAAACCTCGCCATTGCAAATCCATACTTTGATACCTAGGATACCTACTTTGGTCAATGCCTCAGCAAGAGCATAGTCTATATCAGCACGGAAAGTGTGCAATGGAATACGTCCTTCTTTGTAGTTTTCCGAACGAGCCATCTCAGCACCACCAACACGACCAGAGATCTGGATCTTGATACCCTCAGCACCCATGCGGATTGAAGAGGTGATAGTGGTTTTGATTGCGCGACGGTAAGAAACACGTCCTTCGATTTGACGGGCAATGTTATTGGCAACTATCGTTGCATCTAGCTCAGGACGCTTGATCTCAAAGATGTTGATTTGAACATCTTTTTTGGTCAATTTGCGTAGTTCCTCTTTTAGCTTGTCTACCTCTGCACCACCTTTTCCGATAATAATACCAGGACGTGATGTAGTGATAGTAACGGTTACAAGCTTCAATGTACGCTCGATAACGATTTTCGATAGTGATGCCTTAGCAAGACGAACCTCTAGGTACTTACGTATCTTGTTGTCCTCTACTAGTTTTGCACCGTACTCTTTGCCGCCATACCAGCTAGAGTCCCAGCCACGGATAATTCCGAGACGGTTTGAAATTGGATTACATTTTTGTCCCATTATACAGCTGCTTCTTTTACTGGTTTAACTTTCTTTGTTTTCACTGGCTCTACCAACTTATCAACGATGATAGTTACGTGGTTAGAACGCTTACGAATACGGTGAGCACGACCTTGTGGAGCTGGTTGAATACGCTTTAGTTGACGTGCTGAGTCTACCATGATTGTTTTAACACAAAGTGGAGTTGACTCTAGTGATTCGTTTGGATTTTTTGCCTCCCAGTTAGCAATCGCCGAACGCAAAAGCGTCTCAAGGCGGATAGCTGCATCTTGTTTAGAGAAACGAAGGATCGCGAGAGCCTTATTAATCTCAACGCCACGGATAATATCCGCAACTAGACGCATCTTACGGGGAGAGGTTGGGCAGTTTTTCAAAGAGGCGATCGCTGTCACCTTCTTTGCTGCTTTGAGCTTTTCGGCTCTTTCTCTTTTTCTTGCACCCATTATTGTATTTTCTTTTTTTTAAATCTGTTGTTCGTGGGAACTCTTAGGCTCCCAACTTTAATACTGATAATCGACTATCTATATTTGGTGTTTCGTCAGATAGTCTTAACGTTTTTTATTGCCACCGTGACCACGGAAGGTACGGGTTGGAGCAAACTCACCTAGTTTGTGACCCACCATGTTTTCAGTCACGTAAACAGGAATAAACTTGTTTCCGTTGTGAACTGCGATGGTGTGACCAACAAAGTCTGGAGAGATCATGCTGGCACGAGACCAGGTTTTAACTACTGTTTTTGTACCTGCATCATTTTGCGAGAGGATTCTACCCTCTAATTTAGGCTCGATGTAAGGTCCTTTTTTTAATGAACGGCTCATACTATGAATTTTAGAGGGTTATTATTTAGTTCTCTTAGAGATAATGAATTTAGAGGTAGTCTTTTTAGGATCACGTGTTTTGTAACCCTTAGCAAGAACACCTGTGCGTGAACGAGGGTGACCTCCACTTGAGCGACCTT
>CAYJLL010000175.1:0-3749 GCA_964370955.1 uncultured Rikenellaceae bacterium
ACATATACATAGGGGGGCATATCTAGCGAGCCACTAAAACCATAGAAATAATCAAAGCCATTGCTGATAGGGCCACGGGTGATGGGGCTGTTGTAGTCAATCACCCCTTTGCCGTTTTCGGATAGTTCGTTTATGTTGGTTGGCTCTTGGGTGAAATCCCACTCCCAGCCTAGGTGCCATTTTCCGATGCAAGCGGTGTTGTAGCCCCCGCGGTTTAGCATAGATGCAAGAGTTTGGCGATCCTGGGCAATAATGGGCTTGGAGTATCCGCTCACAACATCGCTTTTAAGGGTGCTGCGCCAGTTGTAGCGACCAGTGAGTAGTCCATAGCGAGTGGGGGTGCTCACCGAAGATGGGGTGTGAGCATCGGTAAAGACCACGCCATTGTGGGCAAGTGAATCCAAAACCGGAGTCTTAAACCCAGCCTCAGGGTTTAGAGCTGACACATCGCCATAGCCCATGTCATCGGCTAGAATAACAATAATGTTAGGTTTTGTGGGCTGTGATTCGGCGCAAGAGGCCAGAGAACCTAGAGCGCATGTGCCAAGGGTAAGGAGTTTAATGTTTTTTTTCATATAGGATTTGTTTGGGTTTTATGAAGAAGGTATTATAGAGCAAATAGATCCATGCGCTAAGGTATATCCATTGGTTTAAATCCCACTGCTCCAAGAGTACCTGCATGACCTCTTTTGGTACTACCAAATCGACAGGCACGATGCAGAGTACTGCAAAGAGTGTCCAATAGAGAATATAATCATAGCGAGTTTTATGTAGCTTGAGCGACCACCAATAGATCCAGCCTGCCAATGCAATCAGGTAGGTGTGCTTCTCGCTGGCGTTGCTAAATAAAATCGCAAATCCCATCACACTAGCAAGCACCCCTGCTCTAAAAAGCCTATCTCCCCACCAACGATAGCGAGCAAAAGTTAGAGCAACAATGCTGAAAAACACCCCGACTTGAATATAAATCTGGTACCACGGCCTCGCATCCCAAAGCAAGCGCGCATCGAAAATCGTTTCAAAGCGACGCGTAAACTGATGTTTGGGCAACTCCTCTATCCATACCGTCAAATAGGATAAATACTCGGAAAGGCTTAGTTTTATAAGTGGTAAAGCTAGCATTACCACCGCCCAGAACACTCCCCATAGCACGTTACGCCAAAATTTCGGGTAAAATAAAACAATCAGTAGCTCGACACCTCCATAAATCTTTGTGAACACCGAGATCATTATTAGCAGCATTGCCCAGCGTCCTTTGCCTCGTTCCAGCAGAGAGTAGCTGAACAGGAAAATATAGCACACCACCATATTGTACTGCATCGAGAGCACAGAGGTGGTTATAATGGGCAGCAGATAGAAAAGTAGGTTGCGCTTTTGATCCACACGGATATGGGGCAGCAGCCAAATGGCCCAAGCGAGCATCAAAAAATTAAACAGATTCCACAGGTAGGGTCCAACGCTCATTGGCACAAGTGCAAAAGGCGCAAAAAGTATATTGAACTGCGGAGGGTAGAGATAATAGTCTAAAGCGTGAGAATCTCGCCAAGATTCGCCATAGGGCATTATGCCATTGAAAAAATCTCGAGTGGCATTGGCAAAAATATCAAAATTGTTGTTGCCATCCCTGAGCAACCTTTGAAAAGTAGCCGCTAAGACAATTAGCAGCCCCAATATTAGTATGTTTTTAAAAGTAAAATGCTTCCTCATACTTTCCTTTGACTATTGTTCGATTAGTTTGGCGAGCGAGATTATTTCCCTAGTAGTAGGCCTCTAAAAAAATGCCACAACACAACACCCCCTGCCACCGAGACATTAAGAGAATGCTTGGTGCCACCTTGGGGTATTTCTATTGCTCCATCGCACATATTCACAGTGTCTTGCTGTACACCCTCGACCTCGTTGCCAAAAATCAACGCGTATTTTTTATCATCCTCGACCGCAAAGCCCTCTAAAGAGTGTGAACCATCGACCTGCTCAATGGCAAAACTCAGATAACCTTCTGCTTTTAGAGCCTCCAAAGCCTCCTTGGCCGATGGCATGGACTCCCACGCAACTGTTTGATCTGCTCCAAGAGCCGATTTGCGTATTTCTTTTGAAGGGGGAGTGGGTGTAAATCCGCATAAAATAATCTTCTCAATGGCAAAAGCATCACAGGTGCGAAAGAAAGCCCCCACGTTCAATGCGCTACGCACATTTTCCAAGACCACCACAACGGGGGTTTTGCGCATCTGCGAAAATTCCTCCGCTGTCACACGCCCTAACTCGTTGTTCTCTATTTTTCTCATGCCAAAATTTCTTTTACTTCGTCCATTCTTGCAAAATCCGTGAGATCCATTTGCACTGGTACTACAGCTACGTAGTTGTTTGCCAGAGCCCATTCATCGGTGTCGGTCGCCTGAGGTTCACGATTAATAAAACGTCCTGTCATCCAGTAGTATAATCTACCCTTGGGGTCGTAATTGGGGATGAAATCCTCGACCCAGTGTCCTTGAGTCTGGCGAGCGAGCTTGATTCCTTTTATATCTTTGTTTTTTAGATCGGGGATATTGACGTTCAAACACAACCCTTTTAGATCCTCTAGGGGGCGAGTCAAAACTTTGCGCAAAACCTCGCGAGCCCAAATAACAGCCACATCAAATTCTGCATTCTTGTTGTGGTTCAAAAGTGAGAAACCTATAGATGGAATGCCATAGAACGAACCTTCGGTTGCCGCTCCCATCGTTCCCGAATAGACCACCGAAAGATTTGAATTCGAACCGTGGTTGATGCCCGCGAGCACCATGTCCACCTTTTGATCTTTGAGAATGGCATCAAGAGCAACCTTCACGCAATCCACAGGCGCTCCACTGCAAACATACATCTCAACGCTGGGGATGATCTCGCCGTTTAGATTCTCAAAAGGCTTCTGTTCGACAAAAATAGGTCTATCCATATTAATGGAGTGCGATTGACCCGAGTAGCATTTGTCGGGAGCTACGACAACTACTCTTTGGGCAAACTCAGTTGCTAACTCTGTGAGAGCTTTTATTCCTTTGGCATCATAGCCGTCATCGTTGGTTATAAGGATAGTCATTGAAAGTGTCTTGAAATAAATTGTAAGAATTGTTTTGCAAAGGTAGCAAAAATTCTTACCTTTGCAGCACTTTCTCTTTAAAGAAAGTAGTGTAGGAATCTCTGGTTTAGAAATGCAATTTTGGAGTAATCTCCTCGGTGTCAAGTGTTTGAGAGAATGCTTGTTCGATACTGAAACTTAAGAAAACTATTGCATTTTGATCAATTTTTTGTGAAGATCATATTCCGCGCTTAAACCTTTTAGATTTCAAAAACAAAATGAAACAAGATCTAATTGCCATTGCTCAAGAGGCATTTAAAGTGGAGTGCAACCACCCAGAATTTGGTGCAGGTGATACTATCACCGTAACTATCAAAATCCGTGAGGGTAACAAAGAGCGTCTTCAGAAATTCCGTGGTGTTGTTATTCAGCGTCGTGGTAGCGGAACTACTGAGACTTTCACTATCCGTAAAATGTCTGACGCTGTTGGTGTAGAGCGTATCTTCCCGATCAACTCTCCAACCATCGAGTCTATCGAGCTGAACAAGCGTGGTGTTGTACGTCGTGCACGTATCTTCTACCTTCGCGCACTTACAGGCAAGAAAGCTCGTATCAAAGAGCGTAAGAGATAGTATTTCTCTCGCACTAAAGAGCACTGAAAAAAGCCCGCTGATTTCAATAATCAGTGGGCTTTTTT
>CAYJLL010000176.1:0-3738 GCA_964370955.1 uncultured Rikenellaceae bacterium
ACGAGCACAACCAGAGGTGCCCGAGGAGATCGTCGAGGAGATGAATAAAGACGTAGTGCGACTGACTAAAGTGGTTGATCGTTTCTCTAAGATTGGTTCTACCACTCAACTCTCGCCCGTGGATGTTCAGGCATTGGCGTGTTCGGTTGTGAATTATTTCCAAACTCGCCTACCCCGCAACGCTAGTTTGGAGCTCAACTGCAACTGCTCGAACCCTATGCTCGCAATGGCAAATGCTGCCCTGTTGGAATGGGTGTTTGAAAATCTTATCAAGAATGGAATCGATGCACTTGGTGGTCGTGGCGAGCTGAAAGTAAAACTGCGCACCAATGCAAAGTATGTGATTGTTGATGTGGTGGATAGCGGCAAGGGTATTGCGAGGTCAAACTGGAAAAATATTTTCAAGCCTGGTTTCACTACCAAAACTCGCGGTTGGGGGCTGGGGCTTTCGCTTTCAAAGCGCATCGTAGAGAGCTATCACTATGGTAAAATATACGTTCAGGCCTCTGAAATAGACAATGGCACTACCATGCGAGTATTGCTCAAAAAATGCTAGGATCTCCAATTCGAGGCAGCACCTTATAGCATAAAAACACAGAAACACGGTGCCAACCCTCGAAAGGGAGCACCTGTTTTCTTGAAATCAAATAAAGTTTGTATTGATCTTTGACCCTTAGCGGAGAACTATCGAACGTACAGCTCCACGCCCGAGAATGGCATTTAGTCTGTCAACATAATAGCGGCGGCGGATATGAATCTCGCTGCGAATAGCCGAAGATTGCGCCTTGATATAGAGTTTACCCTCACGCAAAAAAACATCTTCGCACATCTCACTCACGTAGTCACCCACCACCTCACGCCACACTTCTTTGGCCTGCCCTTCGACTTGACCCTGGCGCAGGGAGCGGTTCGATATAAACTTTTGGAGTATCTCGCCTAGAGTTTCGGGTTCAGTTTGTTTCATCATCTATTGCGTTTTACGTTTTTAAAGCGTGAATGCACCATTATCAACTGTGTAGAGCTGCGAGGAGCCCTCCAACGAAGACACTATGCCCTCTAGGCGCACTTTGTTTGAGTCGGTAATAAATATCTGCCCAAAATGAGGGCGGCTAACTTCTGCCAACAAGTTTTCAACCCTCTGCATGTCGAGTTTATCAAAAACATCGTCCAATAGCAACAATGGGCGAATTTGTTTGCGTTTATAGATTATCTGCGCTAGGGAGAGTTTAAGACTCAGCAGCATAGATTTTTGCTGACCCTGTGAGCCAAACTTACGAATGGGCAGTCCCTCCATCTCCAAAGGCATATCGTCACGGTGTATCCCCACGCTTGTATGACCCAAGATTTGATCACGCTGAAGACTCTCTTGCAACAGAGTGGCATAGTCGCCATTGTCTAGTGCCGATTTATAGGCCACCATAACTTCTTCGCGACCGCCCGAAATCGCAGCATATAACTGCTGGGCAATAGGCGCCAGTTCCTCAATAAATTCACGGCGTATGCTATGGATTTTATGAGCAATATCCACCATCTGCATGTCTATCACCTCGAGCAGCTCACCTGAGCTTCTTCCCATTTTCAACAATTTATTGCGCTCGGCTAGAAAATGATTGTAGCGAACCAGCAGCATTAAATAATTGCTGTCTATCTGAGAGAGAGAGGCATTGAGAAAGCGTCGCCTTTGGTCCGAAGCCTCATTAATCAGCGTAGTATCGGAGGGCGAGGAGAAAATTACAGGAATCAGGCCTATGTGTTCGCTCATGCGTCCGTACTCTTTGCCGTTGCGCTTGAGGGTTTTTCCTGCGCGCTTCTTAAAACTACACACAACGCTCTCGTGTCTATTCTCAGCGCCATATTGCCCTTGGAGCATAAAAAAATCCGCATCATGGTTAACAGCCTGCGAGTCGGTTAGGCCCTGAGCGCTCTTGGTGATCGAGAGAAAATAGATAGCATCCAACAGGTTTGTTTTGCCCGAACCATTAGCCCCCACAAAGGAGTTAATGCCCGAGGCAAAGGAAAATTCTGCTGAGTGAATATTCTTAAAATTGATTATCTCTAGTTTTTCGAGCACCATAAGAGTAAAAATAGTCTTGATTTATGCACAAAGTTAGTCACAATAATTTGTAAATTGAAATTATTTCTACTATTTTTGCACATTCCAAATCCACTCAGGTCGGCTTTGACCTAAGGATGGGTTTAATGGGGATTAAAGAATTTGTAAACAAAAACATATTAAAGTTATGTCGCAAGATAAAAACAAGCAAAACCACATCGATCCAGAAATCGCTATCGAGAACGCCCTAGGTCGCACTGAGCTATTCTTTGAGAAAAATGGCAAAAAACTCCTTACCGTACTTATCGTATTGGTTTTGGGTATTACAGCTTTCTTTGGCTACCAGCAGTTCATCCGCAAACCACACCTTGAGAAAGCATCATACGAGATGGTATATGCGCAAAATCAATTTGCACAAGATTCTCTAACTCAAGCACTCAAGGGCAACGGCACTAACCTAGGTTTTGAGCAAATCGTAACAGAGTATGCTGGAACTCCTCAGGCTAACCTTGCAAAACAATACATCGGACTTAGCTACCTACAATTGGGCGAATTCCAAAAAGCGATTGACGCATTCGAGAGTTTCGAGGCAGTAAGCGGACCAACAGGCACCCTACTTACAGCTCAAAATCTAGGTCTAACGGGCGACGCTTACAGCGAGCTAGGCAACACTGACAAAGCGCTTGAGTTCTACAACAAAGCATCTCAGTACCACTCAAACATCGACACAACTCCAAAATACACCTTCCGCGCAGCGATGATCCTAATGGATAAAGGCGACAACGCAAAGGCTAACGAGATGTGCAACAGCATCAAGAGCAACTACCCTAACACTCCTTACTCTCGTGACATCGAGAAGTATATCGGTTTGACTGCTCAGAAAATGGCACAGTAATTAATCTTAGCTTTCTTTTATCGAAAGAAAAAGCTAAATTAAAAACACTCCTATATCTAAAGGCTCTTCCTCACGCAGGGTGAGCCTTTATTTTTAATTGAAATTAATATCCAAACACAACAAATAAGCTAACATGGCAACAAATCTTAAAAACCTATCTCACTTCACCAGCGAACTGCCTTCGGCTGAAGGTATGAGCTTCGGTATTGTAGTCTCACAATGGAACAACGAGATCACTTCAAAACTTCTTGAAGGGGCAATCAACACTCTCAAAGAGGCTGGCTGCGCTGACGAAGATATTAAAGTTAAATGGGTGCCAGGTGCATACGAACTACCCCTTGGTGTTAAGTTCTTTGCAGAGTACTCGACAGTAGATGCTGTTATCGCACTGGGATGTGTGATCCAAGGAGACACTCGCCACTTCGATTTTATCTGCGGACCAGTCTCTCAGGCAATCATGGACCTTCAACTCGAAGAGGAGCTCCCTATTGGTTTTGGCCTACTCACCACCGAAGATTTCCAACAGGCTGCCGACCGCGCTGGTGGCAAACACGGCAATAAAGGCGATGAGGCTGCAGCAACGGCTCTTATGATGCTTTCGCTTCGTGATGAAATGGTAGTGGATATGGATGATTACGAGGTGGAAGAACTTGAAGATTAATTTGGATATTACAAATTAATTATTTATCTTTGCACCACTAAAATAAAACTCATCTGGGTTTTATGGAAGAAAGTTGCTGTTGTAGCTCAGTGGTAGAGCACTTCCTTGGTAAGGAAGAGGTCACGAGTT
>CAYJLL010000177.1:0-3705 GCA_964370955.1 uncultured Rikenellaceae bacterium
TTTGCCCCGTGCGGCACGCCCTAAAAAGGCAAACAAAAAAAGAACCCTTCCTTGGTTTCGGTGGTTGCAGAAGACCACGTGTTGAGCACCTGCGAAACCGGACTTCTGCAACAACGAAACCATAAAAATAAAAGCTAAAGCAAACTTAAGGAACAGGTAAACCATAGCAGGGCGTACGCTCCCCCCACGGGAGGTGCGAGCCGCACGGGCAACCTTGCTCTTCGTTTCACTACGAACCGCACTCCCGCAGCGTACGCCTGAAAAGGCAAAGCAAGGGAGAGCCAAACCAAAAAAGAACCATTGCTTGTGCCGCTGGCACCGCTTTGCATCCCGCAGCACACGCCCTCCGGACTTAAGTATAAATAATTTTTGGAGAGATAAACAACCGTTTGCGCGCTGGAACCGCACAAAAAAAGACACACCCCTTAAATCAAGGAATGTGTCTTTATGAAATATATAAGTGGCGCTTAGATTACTCAGCAGCAGCCTCTTGTGCTACTTCCTCAGTTGTTTCTTCTGCAGCCTCCTCTGTTGCAGCCTCAGCAGCTTCAGCAGCGGCAGCCTCTTGCGCTGACTTAGCAGCCTCAGCAAGTTTAGCAGCTACAGCAGCAGCCTTAGCCTCTTTCACTTGAGTTTCAGCAGTTGCGCGCTCAGCTTTATTTTTTGCAGACTCAGAAGCAAGTGATGCTTTCTTAGCGTCGATTTTCGCAGTTTTTTCGCTCATCCATTTTTCGAATTTAGCCTCAGCTTGCTCAGTTGTAAGAGCACCTTTGCGAACACCGCCGTTAAGGTGATGCATCATCATAACGCCTTGGTAAGAAAGGATAGAACGAGTTGTGTCAGTTGGTTGAGCACCCACGCCCACCCAGTAAAGCGCACGCTCGAAGTTTAGTTCGATAGTTGCAGGGTTGGTGTTAGGGTTGTAAGTTCCGATTTTCTCGATGAAACGACCGTCACGTGGTGAGCGGCTGTCGGCTACAACGATGTGATAGAACGCGTAGTTCTTTTTACCGTGACGAGCCAAACGAATTTTAGTTGCCATTGTGTTGTTTGTTATTAAATTGTGTGTTAAAATCTATGTACCTGTATCGTTTTTGCTTATGTTTCAGGGATACACCCCGAATTTTCGTCCTAAAGAGGTTGGCAAACCATTAGGCATCGACACTTCGCATAGAGGGCGCAAAGGTAGAGATAATTTTGTTATTCTGCAAAAAATAAATCTCTTAAGGCAAAATTTCCACTAAAATCACTACCTTTACGCTCTAGTTAAACTTAAATCTCAAGAGTTCCAGCCAAGGTGAATCGAAACATTATCAACATACTCTCAGGTCGTTGGAGTCGGAAATCTCAAAAGACAGACACCACCCTGGGCACCATACGCATCGGACAGAGGGTCGCAACCATCTCGGTAGCTCTATCGATGGCCGTGATTACCATTGCCTCCTCGATCACAACGGGCTTCAAGGAGAGTGTCGACCAGCGGCTGAGGCTTATCGCAAGCGACGGAGTGATTAGCGGATATTCGCTCTCGAGCGATAACGAGATACTCTCACGAGGCAAAGAATTTTCCGATTCTCTCACTCGAAAAGATTATATTTCTCAGGCCTATCCCACCACTTCTGTTTTTGCTACTTTTGCCGATCCTTCGGGCTCTATGCAGGGCGTGGAACTATTGGGCATTGATTCACTCTTCCCCTCTCAAAACATGGATGAGTTTATTGTGGATGGCGAATTCTCTCTGAAAAAAAACACAAACAACAGCCACGAAATCATCATCAGCGAATCGCTGGCAAAGAAAATGGGTGCGAAGGTGGGCGATAATATCGAAGCACTACTGCTGAGCGCCGCCCCAATAAAAACACCCCTAAAGGTCGCAGCAATCTACACCACCCACCTTGGCGAGAACCAAGAGAGAGTAGCTTTCATTCCCTTATCTCTCGCCAACACCCTGCGAGGAATCAGATCAGATCGTGCGGAAAACTACCGCATCATAGCCCCAGAGGGCATCACCCAAGATGAACTTCTAGAGCTCTTTGAAGAAGATTTTATAGACACGCCCCTAGTTTTAACCACCACCAAAGAGAGTCATCAAGTGATCTACGATTGGTTGGGAATGCTCGATGGCAACATGCAGCTACTGCTGGTGATTATGCTTGCGGTGGCGGGTTTTAATGTGGCTGGAGCGGTGTTGATTCTAATTCTCGAGAAGACCCATTCCATCGGGGTGCTCAAAAGCATGGGCATGCGCAATGGTGCGCTGCGATCGGTATTTTTCCGCCTTTCGTTGGGGGTAAGTATCCGAGGGATGATCTACGGGCTTGGAATTTCGAGCATACTTTTAACTCTTCAACATTTTCTCGCTCTAATCAAGATGGACCCCCAGCACTACATGGTCGAGGCGCTACCCGTGGGGGTAGATCTCGCAGAAATGATACTGCTCAACGGTATATTACTCTTTGCTGTGTTTATCTTCACCCTGCTCCCTAGCTTTGTTGTGGGAAGAATTTCGCCAGAGAAGACCATTAAATTTTCGTAAAAAAACCTATTTTCTAGAATGTCAGAGAAGAAAGTACTATATAAAAGTTATTCAGCCCACTTTCGAGCTCTCTTCGGAGAGAGAGTGCAAAAAGTGACTATCAACGGAGGCTTCACCTGCCCCAATCGTGATGGATCAGTGGGCACAGGAGGTTGTAGTTTTTGTTTGAATGAGGCTTTCAACCCCTCATATTGCAATCCTCAAAAAAGCATCACCCAACAAATCAACGAGGGCATAGAGTTTCACACTCGACGCTATGCAAAAGCCACAAAATACCTAGCCTATTTTCAGGCTTTTTCCAACACCTACAAACCTCTCGAGGAGCTAAAATCGCTCTACGAGGAGGCTCTCGCCCACCCTGGGGTCATAGGGCTTATTATTGGCACTCGCCCCGATTGTGTGGACGATGAGAAGTTGGACTATTTTGCCGAACTATCCAAGCGCTGCTATCTGGCGATAGAATACGGCGTGGAGTCAGTGCACGACAAAACGCTACTGGAAATCAACCGCGGACACACCTTTGAAGTGGCACGCAAAGCCATAGAGGCAACCCATCAGCGAGGCATCAAAGTGGGTGGACACTTTATCCTAGGACTACCCGGGGAGAGTCGAGAAATGCTAGTGGAGCAAACTTCGATGATAAATTCTCTACCCCTTGACACAATAAAATTCCACCAACTACAGCTATTTAAAGGGACTCCTATGGCCCAAGAGTATCTCGAGAAGCCTGAAAAGTTCCATTTTTATTCTCTGGAAGAATACATAGAACTTTTTGCCGACATCCTCGAGAGGCTTAGAGACGATTTGATAGTCGAACGTTTTGCAGGCGAGGCGCCCCCTCGCTACCATGCAGGCCACCCTTGGGGTCTGGTGCGCAACGAGCGGCTGTGGCAGCTCCTAGAAAAAGAACTCCTGCGCCGTGACACCCACCAAGGATGCCTACTGCAGCAGTAATGATCACTAGCAGCGGTGGTTTGTGAGAGACAAAGAAAAACCATCCTTGGCTAAAGGGGATTGCAGAAGACCACGCGTTGAGCACCTGCGAAACCGGACTTCGGCAACAACGAAACCATAAAAAACAAACTAAAGCAAACTTAAGGGACAGACATATCATCAAAGAGACGGACGAACCACACCCCACAGGGGCGGCCGTCTTTACCTAAAGGTAA
>CAYJLL010000178.1:0-3656 GCA_964370955.1 uncultured Rikenellaceae bacterium
AGAGACAAACAAAAAGAAAAACCCTCCTTGGTTAAAGAGCCTGAAACAGACTAAAAAAGTAGATTTCAAGCTGTTTTAAGGGGGTTAAACATAAAAAAACAAGTAAAACAAACTCAGGGGACAGATAAGCAACCAAAAAAGACGCTATGCGTCCCCTAGCCGTGCGTACCGCACCCCATCGGGGAGCACGGCTAACCCTAAAGGGCAAGCCTCTCGCACTCCCCTGCGGTACGCAGTCCGAGCCGGACCAGCAATCGGAGATAAAACCTCCTTGGTTAAAAGACTAAATCGAAGATTTCCAGCTGTTTCAGGGGATTTAACCATAAAGAAATAAGCTAGGACAAACTTAAGGGACAAATATGCCATCAAAGAGCTAGACCAGCAAATCTGCTAGTATAAATCATTCCCTGTGCGGGCACACACTAGCACTCCCCCCACGGGAGCCCTGCTCTTATTTAGAGCAGAACACCCGCTGCGTACGCCCCTGAAAAAGCAAACCAAGGAAGAGTCAAACAAAAAAAGAGCCCCGTCCTTGGTTAAAGAACCTGAAACAGACTAAATCGCAGATTTCCAGCTGTTTTAAGGGATTTAACCATAAAGAAAAAAGCTAGGTGCGAGCCGCACGGGCAATGATTTAGTGAAAGATAAATAACTGCTTGTGCCGCTGGCACCAGAGCGCACGCTTCGCCCCGCGGAAGCCCTGCTCTTCGTTTCACTGCGAGCTGTACTACCGCAAGCGTACGCTTTAAAAAGGCAAACTTGTGAAGATAAATCATAAAGACACTCTGTGTCCGGCTCCCCTCCAAGAGCTAAACAAAAATGCAAACTATACTTACAAAAAAAGCAGGTGTCTGAAGTGCGTCCTGCTTTTTTTGTAAGATCTATATCATTTAAATACGCTTGGAACGTTGGTAGGCAAACAGCGCTATCACTGCTATAACAGCATAGACGATCCAAATAATATTTAGTGCTGGAGGAGCTGAATCGCCACCATAGGAGTGCATACCCGAGAGATAATAACTCACCCCGAAGAAAGTCATCAAAACAGAACCTAGAGCTACTACCGACATCACAGAAAAACTATATGCACCTCTGAAACCCTTCACAAAGCGTGCGTGAAGCACAAAGGTATAGACTATCATGGTAATAAGAGCCCAAGTCTCTTTAGGGTCCCAACCCCAATAGCGTCCCCACGATTCATTAGCCCAGATAGCACCCAGGAAAGTCCCCACACTCATCAACGCTAGACCTATCCACAGAGCAAGTTCGTTGATAGTCACAAGCTCTGACATTTGTTTATTCAAGGCATCCTTTTTGGCAAGGAGCATCAGAATCATGGTGGTGAGTCCCAGAAGGAAAGCAATACCAAAGAAGCCGTAGCTTGCGGTGATTACTCCCACGTGTGATACTAGCCAAGGAGATTTCAATACAGGTACTAACGGTGTGATCTGCGGATCCATCCAACTCAGGTTGGTCACAAAGAGGATTACACCCGCAAGGAAAGTCGCCAAGGCAAAGGTCATGCGAGAGCGGCGCATAAAG
The DNA here is from genome assembly GCA_964370955.1 of uncultured Rikenellaceae bacterium. GTDB lineage: Bacteria > Bacteroidota > Bacteroidia > Bacteroidales > Rikenellaceae > Mucinivorans. Next base: position 1,543 of record CAYJLL010000178.1, read on the forward strand.
AGCAGTCCGCCAAACATGGACGCCCAACCCACATAGACCATGGTTTCGTAGGCATTAGTCCAAGGAGCACGCCCCGAGATATACCATCTAGCACCCATGGCAAGGTTTTGCGCCACAAACAACAGCAGCGAAATCACCACTAGCCCAATAAAGAGCCCCTTGAGTTTACGGCCAGTGACAAGCGTGATGATGGTTGTGATTATTAGCAGCAAGCCCATCCCCATATATCCGAAGCCATTCCATTTGAAGATTTGGAGTTTATTGTAGAGCATTTCCATGTCGATGCGCTCTTGCGAGAAACCCTCACCGCTCGCTCTGCGCTGCTGATAAAGGTCTACTATATGTAGGATGCGCCCGACATCATCCCAATCACCACTAAGCGAAGCATTATTGACCTGTCCTATGAGCATGGGCATCAATTGCAGGGCAGTCGAATCGTTAGTGGCAGAGACCGCTTGGGCAAATTCGGGCGATACGGACGAATACCAATCTCCCGCGGGATCGGTCGCTAAGGGGAAGATAGGTAGCATTTCGCCTTGGAAGATGGCATTAAGGATGTTTATTTTTTCGTCGACCTTAATAATTTCTTTATCAAATTTATTTCTCTGATTTGGAGGCAGAGCATAACTCGCCTGAACCATAGAATCAAGTTTATAGTTACCATTGGCATCTATAAGATCCATAAACGAGATCAACTCACCCTCGCCCTTGAAGCCTATTTCGCTAAGAAGTCGATCGCTACTAACCTCAATCATAGGAACATAACTCCATAGTTCGGGTTGCGAGATCCATCCAAGCAGTGCTGCCGAAGGCGAAAGGGTCCCTATGGAATTGTCGCCATTCATCTTACGCACCAACTCACGAGCGTAGGTGTCTATGGGTTCTACACGCCCTTTATGGCTCTGCACACGGATGCTGGCAAATTTATGGGCAATGGAATCGGGGGCCTTGTAAAGCTCGATATATTTCTGGGCCTGAGTAGCTAGATTTTCAGGCGATGCACCCTGCATCTGCGCATGGCTTTGACCTGAGAAACCAAACATTAGAGTCACCACCCCGAGCGAGCGCAACAGAGCTCTGAATCGAGATTTTTTGCCTAGCGCTGCCCACAGAAAACCTATGGTCAGAAGGAAGTAACCCAGATAGGTTATCAGAGTTCCTATGCGGTCACGATTGACAGATAGCACCGATCCCCCTTCGTCTTGGTCATAGCTCGATTGGTAGATACGATAAGCGCCATAGTGCACAACGTTGTTCATATAGGCGTGGTATTTCTCGCCATCGATAGTTAGGAAGCTCTCGAACGAACTAGGGCTCATTGAGCCGCTATAACGCTCCAGCTTGAAATCATCGAGCGTGATAGAGAAAGGAAGCCTCTCTAGGGGTTGCCCTGTGTTATCTAAAAGAGTATTGCTGGTTGCTCCCTCGCGGATATGTACGATGCCCTCACGTCCGAAAACATAAGTCACCATTGCTCCCAAGAGCACTACGACAAAGCCCCAATGCAACACGAGCACTCCCCAACGGCGGTTGCGCATCATGCGTCCTTTAATGCTCATGGCTATAAAATTCACTACCATCAGAGCATTGAGAACAAAAAACAGGGGATTATTATAGATAATACTCTTAGCAGTTGCCGTAGAATAACCCTTCTCGATAAAGGTAGCGGCAGCCAACACTATTATATATAGCACAAGTAGAATCGCCATAAGGGCAGGCGAAGAAAACAAATTAAGGATTTTTTTCATTTCTTTGGGTTTGGATAGGGTTCTATAGTTTGAGTCTTTCGACTATTGATTGGGGGGTAATATCATTCAGGCATTTGTATTGCTCGTCTTGCGCTCTGATGCAAGGTTTGTTTCCGTAGACCGAACAAGGGCGGCAATCTAAATCCAACTGCACCACATCTTGGGTTTTCTGCCCCCATCCCAAAAAGCCTGCAAAGGGGTGGGTTGCGCCCCACAGCGACACAACTCGTGTGCCAACCAAAGAGCATAGGTGCATTGCCGAGGAGTCCATGGCTATCATCACCGCGAGGTTCGCCATCAGATCCATCTCGCCCTCTAGCTTAAGGCGACCTATAGCCGAAAGAGCATTAGGGTGCTCTTGTGCTA
>CAYJLL010000179.1:0-3645 GCA_964370955.1 uncultured Rikenellaceae bacterium
GATGGAAGAACTCCCATCTATTGCCTCAGTTAGCGTCTACCCCTCTATGGTGGATGATGCTGGAGTTGCTCTAGGCAATAGCAGCACTCCCGTTGTGGCACTTTGTGGCGCGTTCCCCTCGGGACAGACCTACCTTGAGGTGAAACTTCTCGAGATTGCTATGGCTATTGAAAATGGCGCAGACGAAGTTGAGGTGCTCATTGGAGCTGGCGAGGCTCTTGAGGGTAGAGTAGATGCCGCTGGTGCAGAACTGAGAATCATCGCCGAAGAAATAGCTGAGAGCTCAGATACCATCCTTAGAGTCAACCTTGCGGTGGGAGCTCTTGGTGGTGACCTCGACCTGCTCAGAGAACTTGCTCTAGAGGCGATAGATGCAGGAGCGCAGATGCTCGCTGTGGATGTCAGTTACGCTGATGGTGTTTTGGGCGAAGAATTAGACGTTGTTGTGGATGTTGTGGCAAAGCATTATAGTGAAAATGCACAAATCGTTGGTCTTAAACTCAACTGCCCTAGTTCTCAGAAAGCACACTTGGAGGTGTTGACAAAAATAGAGGAGACTCTTGGCGAACAGTGGCTCAACTCCGAATACTTGCGCATTGAACGACCCGTACAATAAATATAAATTTTCTGTCGTTTCACTGTTATCAACACCACTAGCGATCGCTCACAAATAATCCTAAAAATTTCCGTGAGGCTAGTGGAGCGCACATTAAATCAAATAAATAACTTTAGAACAATATTTGCATAGATTAGATTTTTACACTTCAAATTTAGATTCCATCTTTAGATGATAACGATGGAAAACCAGTAAAAACAAACAAAAAAACATTTCAAAGCCATCTCAGAGGCGTTCCTAGTTTGATGGGGCGAACGAGAGGTTGGTCGAGAGACAAAACATTTTACGTTATGCAAAAAAACAAGCTTATTTTCCTAGGCCTCACTGCAGCCATTAGTGCGAGTGTGGCTTTTGCAGTGGTCAAACTTAATGACTCTGATTCTAAAAACAATTTAACGCAACAAACCACTACTCTTTCAAAAGAGGATTTTCAATTTGCAAGCTATTCTTCGGGGGCGCAACTGCCTGATTTTACGGCAGCCGCTGAGATGGGTGTAAATGCAGTGGTGAATATAGAGAATATCCAACAAGTACAACTGCGTCAAAGAGGCCAGCAGATGAACCCATTTGAGTTTTTCTTTGGCCCCCAGCAGCAACAGCAGCAACCTGCACAAGGGGGCTGGGCATGCTCTGAACCTCAGACCCAAGAACGACGTGTGGGCGGCGGTTCGGGAGTTATTATTTCCACGGATGGGTATATCGTAACAAATAACCACGTGATCGATGGCGCAGACAAACTCAGTGTCACTCTCCACGATGGCAAAACCTACGAGGCCGAACTCATAGGCACAGACCCAAGCACAGACATCGCTCTGATTCAGATTGATGCAACCGATCTTCCAACTCTTGAGTTTGGTGATTCGGATGCTCTACGCCTAGGCGAATGGGTCTTGGCTGTTGGTAACCCTATGGGACTTAACGGCACAGTGACCGCAGGTATTATCAGCGCAAAGGGACGCTCGTTGGGCTCTAGTGGTAGCTCGGGTATGCTCGACATTGAGAGTTTTATTCAGACCGATGCGGTGGTGAACCCTGGTAATTCGGGCGGTGCACTCATTACTACTTCGGGTCGCTTGGTGGGTATAAATACCATTCTAAAATCAAATACAGGCACCTATATCGGCTATTCGTTTGCTGTTCCTTCGTCTATCGCTCGCAAGGTGGTGTCGGATCTAAAGGAATACGGCGCAGTGCAGCGTGCGGTATTGGGTATAGCCTATTCTGAGATTTCTCCAGCGTGGTTGGAGCGTTTCTCGGAGCAAACTGGAGTGGAGGAAACCGAAGGTCTATATATAGGTGAGGTGACAGAAGACGGCGCAGCACAAAGTGCAGGAGTGCGCAAAGGTGATGTTATTATTGCTCTAAATGACAATTCAATTCGCACCTCGGCAGCCCTGCAAGAAAGCCTTGCGAAGCTACGTCCAGGCGATAAAATTAAAATTTCTGTAAAAAGAGATGGCGCAGTGAAACATTTTGATATTGTTTTGCGTAATAGAGCAGGAGAGGCACAACTTCTGGCGAAGGATGCGGTGGATGTTGCCAAGACTCTTGGTGGCGACTTCCGTGAACCTAGCGAGAGTTTGCTCAAAAAGCTAGACATAAAAGGTGGTCTTCAGGTGGTAGCTGTTCACAATGGTGGATTGCTAGCCAAAAGCAAGGTGAGAGTAGGATTTGTGATTACTCACATCAACGAAAGAGCTGTCGATTCAGTGGATGATCTCAATCGCATCACTACCAAGGTCGAGAGCATAGAGGGCTACTTGCCCGATGGGAGAGCGGTGATCTATCAGATAGTCGCTGAATAATCCTTGAAGAAAAGGGCTCAGCCCTTAAAAATAAAAGTCAATGCTTAACGGTTTTAACATAAAATATAAAGCCGTTAAGCATTGATATTTTGGTACGAGGTGCGTGGGAGGTGTGAGCCTTTGTGCTTCGAAGTAGCCACGAAATGGACTAGCAATAATTTTGTAAAAAAGAAGTTATAAGGGTATAGGACCCTATTTAAACACATAAGATAAAACACATAAGATAAAACACATAGAATGAGACAATTAAAAATTACCAAGTCTATTACAAACCGTGAGAGTGCTTCGCTCGACAAATATCTTCAGGAGATTGGCCGTGAGGAGCTGATTACTGTCGAGGAAGAGGTAGAGTTGGCCCAACGCATCCGCAAGGGTGACAAAGAGGCGCTAGAGAAACTCACCAAGGCGAACCTCCGCTTTGTGGTATCTGTTGCTAAGCAGTATCAAAACCAAGGTTTGACCTTGCCTGACTTGATCAACGAGGGTAACCTCGGACTGATTAAAGCGGCTGAAAAGTTTGATGAGACTCGTGGTTTTAAATTTATCTCCTATGCTGTGTGGTGGATTCGCCAGTCGATTTTGCAGGCTTTGGCAGAACAATCACGTATCGTACGCCTACCGTTGAATCAGGTAGGATCTCTGAATCGTATTAACAAAGCTTTTGCTCGCTTTGAGCAGGAGAACGAGCGTACACCCTCTTCTGAGGAACTGGCTCGTTTGCTTGATATTCCCACCGAGAAGGTATCGGATACTCTGAGAGTGTCGGGTCGCCACGTGTCGGTAGATGCTCCTTTTGCCGAGGGGGATGATAACTCTCTATTGGACGTTCTAGTAAACTCAGATTCGCCTAATGCTGACCGTACTTTGATTAACGAGTCACTGTGTACCGAGATTGATCGTGCGCTATCGACTCTAACTGACAGGGAGAGAGATATTATTCGCTATTTCTTCGGTATTGGCTGCTCGGAAATGACCCTTGAGGAGATAGGCGAGGAGCTAGGCCTTACTCGTGAGCGTGTGCGCCAGATCAAAGAGAAAGCTATCCACCGCCTGCGCAACTCTTCTCGCAGCAAACTCCTAAAAGGTTTCCTAGGTTAGAGGTTCTCCCCACACCACAGAAATTTAAGAAAAGCGACAAGAATTAGAAAATAAAACACACAATAAGTAAGATGATATTAGAGAAATTAGATGGTGTTCGTGATCGATTTAAAGTGATCTCAGAGC
>CAYJLL010000180.1:0-3622 GCA_964370955.1 uncultured Rikenellaceae bacterium
TCCGTGCTCTAGAGCGCTTGGAGGCAAAAATCACAGGCAAAGCCTCTGTGTTCTACACTGGGCCTGCCGAAATTGTTACCGACGAAAAAACGGGCGGTGCGCTGGTGAAAATTGTTCATCCGAGAGTTGATTAATCTTTCGTCTTTGCAAGGTAATATAATTACATATAGCTTATAATCGCTTTAAAACCCTAAATTCTATGTTCGTTAGAACCTATTGTAGTACTGTCGATGGAGTTGATGCTCAGCTAATCACGGTTGAGGTGAATATTTGTGCAGGGCTGAACTTTGCAATAGTGGGCCTAGCAGATAGTGCCGTTCGGGAGAGTCAGCAGCGCATCATCTCGGCCTTTAGTAATAATTCCCTCAAGATGCCGGGCCAGCGTGTTACAATCAATCTCGCACCTGCCGATATGCGCAAGGAGGGCTCGCACTACGACCTACCCATCGCAATAGGGATACTTGCCGCCTCGGGGCAGGTTACAAGCGATAGATTGGATGAGTTTATGATAATAGGTGAATTGTCGCTAGATGGAACTATTCTTCCCGTTAAAGGCGCTCTGCCAATAGCAATTGCCGCTTATAATGCGGGCTTTAAAGGGATTATCCTGCCCAAGGAGAATGCCGCTGAGGCTGCCGTGGTAACTAAGATTGATGTGTGGGGAGTCGAGAATATAGTGGATGTGATTTCGCTGCTTAAGGGAGAGAGTGATATGGAACCTACCGAGGTTGACACACGAGGCGATTATCTCTCACGGATAAATGACTTTGAAATTGACTTTGCAGACGTGAAAGGTCAAAGAGCCGCAAAGCGTGCATTGGAAATTGCAGCTGCAGGCGGACATAATGTGATTATGATAGGCCCTCCTGGGTCGGGCAAAAGCATGCTTGCTTCTCGTATGCCAACCATCACACCACCTATGACTCTTTCTGAGGCTTTGGAGGTGACCAAAATCCATAGCGTTGCTGGCAAATGCGATAGCCGTGGAGGCTTGATTAGTTCTCGCCCTTTTCGTGCGCCTCATCACATAATCTCTGATGTAGCGCTTGTTGGTGGAGGTAACTCTCCTCAGCCAGGAGAAATATCTTTGGCACACAACGGCATATTGTTCTTAGACGAGATGCCCGAATTCTCACGCCATGTGCTCGAGGTTATGCGCCAACCCCTTGAGGAAAGAGTGATTAATATCTCAAGAGCTCGCTACAATGTCACCTATCCTGCGAATTTTATGCTTATCGGGGCGATGAACCCTTGTCCGTGTGGCTATCTGACCCACCCCGAAAAAGAATGTAGTTGCTCGCCTTCAGGCATCCACCGCTATATGCACAAGATCTCTGGGCCGTTGATGGATCGTATTGACATGCACATAGAGATCACCCCCGTAGAGGTTGATTGCTTGCTGGATAAGCAGGCTGTCGAAACAAGCGAGCAGATACGCACAAGGGTGATAGCAGCGCGAGAGTGTCAAATCGAGCGCCTGAAAGATCATCCTAATATCCATTGTAATGCGATGCTCAGCCAAAAGGCAATAGAGGAATTTTGTATTCTGAGTGAGGATAGCGCAAATATGTTAAAAGATGCGATGAAGCGTCTGAATCTGTCAGCTCGAGCCTATAATCGCATCTTGAAACTCTCTCGTACGATCGCCGATTTGGATGGGAAAGAGAATATTACTTTCGATCATATCGCCGAAGCCATAGGCTTTCGAGCCTTAGACCGTGAAAGCTGGGGGCAAACCTTTGCTTAGATCTTGGGTGAATATAATATTGGAGTTTGCACATTAGAATTTAATCAAAATGAACCAGCCTAAACCATCTAACTATTTGTGGATAAAGCAGGCTGTGATGCGTGCGCCCTTCTTGGCAGTCACGCTTCCTTTTGTTGTGGGTATTGTTTTGGGGCGAGAGTATCAAGAGCCTTGGATGATATTTACTTGTATGGCAGCAATGCTGGCTGTGGTGGGGCTCTTGCTGCGTGGGTATATGGTTATTGTGTTGCTGGGTTTTTGCGCCTTAGGGCTTTGGAGGGCAGAGAATGCAACTCTTCGTAAAACGTTGCCCTCGGAGCGAAGCTATTTTATTTCTCAGCTTTCGACAACACCAAGTGTTTATGGACGCTATCAAAGATCTACCGCAAAGGTGCTTTATTATAAAGATAGCCTCACGGGAGAATGGGTTGATGCCAAAGGTGCGGAGTGTTTTGTTAATATCGACACAAATCATAGAGTACATCTTGGTGAAACTATCTTGTATCGCTCGAAACTCTATAGTTATGATGAACCCTATTCGAGCTACTATCTAAATCAAGGGATTCAAGGAAGGCAGTATGTCTACCAGCTAGATAGAGGAGAATTAGATTCAAACGCTTTTGCTCTTGAGAGACTCAGAACTGAACTCTCAGATCGTCTGCGTGGTATCTCAAACGAGGACTCTTCAGCTGTGGCAACCATTGAGGCTCTGACTCTTGGAATGCGAGATAATTTGGATAGGGCTACTCGTGAGGCTTATCGCGCGGGAGGAGTCTCGCACCTGCTGGCAATTTCGGGATTGCACGTGGGGATAGTGTTCGCAATATTGAATGTGTTTCTTTGGGCTTTTAGATTGTTTGGTGCGTGGGGGCGAGCCTTTAATTTTATTGTGGTGTTGAGTGTGTTGTGGGGTTATGCTCTTTTGAGCGGCATGTCTGCTTCTGTGGTCAGAGCGGTTGTGATGTTCTCGCTGATGCAAGTTGGACTGCTATTCTATGGTGCGCGACTGCTCAATACGCTATTGATTGCCGCTTTTGGAATGTTGATGTGGAACCCAAACTATCTATTTGATGTGGGATTTCAACTCTCCTATGTGGCGATGCTGGGGATTATATTGATGTTTATACCTTTGATGGGCTATGTCGGCCGCAGATGGAGGATGAATAAATTGTGCAGAACTCTCCTTGGTGTTGTTTTAGTGTCGCTTTCGGCACAAATTTTTACTGCCCCTTTAGTGCTCTATACTTTTGGTGAGATCTCACTAGTGGGGCTACTTAGCAATATTGCTGTTTGGATTACTGTGCCCATTGTGATATTTGGGGGCTTCTTATACTTGTTGCTCCCCTTAGAGCCAATAGGGTGGAGCGTTGTGCGAGTGGCAGCGATGCAGAATGATATTATAGCAAGCATTGGTGGGCTTGAAAATAGTACATTATCCGTAGATGATTTCCCGCTGTGGGCTTTGTGGTTAATCTATGGGGTGATTGCGTGTGTGTTGCTTTATTTATCTAGAGCCAAACAGCGCGCCATGTTAGATTCGTAAAATATCTCGCCTTTATAGGCGTAGGTCAAATGTCATAAATAGAAAAAGGTCTCCATCGGAGACCTTTTTCGTTCGTTTTGAACCCCCTTTCGATTCAAAACTACTAACCCAAACTTAATTATGAAGAATCCCTTTGAGACTGAAAGTCTCGTTATCCTTACTTCTAATTACACTGCAAAGGTAAGGCAAAAATTTGAATTACCAAATTTTTTTCATATATTTTTTAATTATTTTTATAACACCGCGCTTGTAGCTATCTGTAAGGGAGATTTGTGGTGAAAAGATTTTTGCCTTAATTTTGTAAAATAGTGATTTTTAGCGATTTTACAGAC
>CAYJLL010000181.1:0-2534 GCA_964370955.1 uncultured Rikenellaceae bacterium
TGAACTCGCTCTAGGCTTGTTGATACTGCTAGGGCATATCCCTAGAACAAGCTCTATTGTGGCTCTAGGGTTTATGTCATTTTTTACTTTCCTCACCCTTAGAATATACACCGACCCGTATTTGATGACTACAGATTGCGGCTGCTTTGGCGAGGCATTTATAATGAGTAATGGTGCAACTTTTTGGAAAAATATCGCCATATTAGCGCTTGTTGGGGTGTATTGTAGGCAAGCATTCCACCGTCAGAGGAATTTTACTAAAGCAAATATACTCAGAACATTTGTTACCCTAATATATGCACTGATACTCCCCATGTATAGTTATACATTCTTGCCACCTCTAGAGTTTACAGGCTATATGCTGGGAGCTGATGCCCAGCAAATTAATCTTTACATTAGTGATTCAGAAAACATCTCAAACAAGGTTTTCAGTTTTCCTTCTGACAGAACAACTCACATAGTAACAGCTCAAAGAGAATTGCCTGCCGAAGAAATCGAAAAACTAGAGACTCTGATGTATGAATTTAGAAATGATAGACACCTTTTGATTCTTGCGAGCGATGATTCAAGTAATTTCAAAAACGTTGCTGATGATATACCAAGATTCTATATTGATCCCACTGAGCTAAAAAGTTTGATTCGAGCTGATTTTGGAGTTGTAGCGATTGACAACTCAAAGATTATTGGTAAATGGTCACTAAAAAATTCACCGTGGAGTTTCAATAGAAATGACGCCAGTGTAATATGGTTTAGGGAACGTGTAAAAATCATTATGCTATCTTTCTTTATGATTGTAGGCTTTATATTTATAATACCACGCAAAGAAGATGAGAGGTTTTATTAAAAGATATGAGAAAACACTAGATACCATAGCAACGTGGATTCTTCGCATTGCGCTAGTGGTGGTGGTTTGGTTTGTTTTAAAGTTTGGCTTGCGCATTTTTGTTTACGACACTTTCATTATCCCCACTGATTCAATGCAACCAACCCTAGTGCCAGGTGATAAGATCTACGTAGACAAACTGGCTATTGGTGCAAGATTATACGATGATCTGGATTCAGCACTACATAGCCCGCGCCCATTGACTACAAGGATGCCAGGCTTTGGAGATGTGCAGCGCAATGATGTTTTAGTGTTCAGCTATCCATTTCCATTTAGCGGAAGTCGAATTGAAATGGAAATAAACAATGTCTACTGCAAAAGATGTGTTGGGATAAGTGGTGATAGCATTTCAATTGTTGGAGGCTTTATCAAAAATTCAAACTTCCAAGGGGTTTTAGGGAATCTTGAGGCTCAACGTCAAATCTCCATGATACCAGACACCATGCACCGCAGGTTAGCTTCATTTCCTGAAAATGAGATTGTGGATTGGAACATCAAAAATTTTGGACCGTTTTACATCCCCAAAAAAGGAGATGTAATTAAAATGGATAGTGTGCACTATGTACTCTATAGACTTCCTATTGAATACGAAACTCGCGAAAGATTAAGCCTCTCCAATGGAAGAATAACTCTCGGTGATAGACTTATTGAGAGTTATACATTCACCGAGGATTATTACTTTACAGTTGGTGACAATACGCTAAACTCCCGTGATTCGAGATACTGGGGACTGCTGCCTAAAGAAATGATAATTGGTCGAGTTGAAATGGTGCTTTATTCTCGTTCAAGAACCACAGGCAAATTCAACTGGAATCGCCTACTAAAAAATGTCTATTAATTCAAACTATCAAACACTATGAAAAAAACACTAACATACCTTGTATCACTCTGTATTTTGGTCTCTTGTGGTGATCATGTAATGCAAAGTGCAGGAGATAATGCACCTGAGCTTCAAATGGTGCTGGATCACTATAAGGACAGCGAAAATGACCAAGGGCTACGCAGTGCAGAGTACTTGCTTGATGGACTACCCTATCAACTAACCCTCAGCGCAGTGGATAGTTCATCCATAGAGTGTGTCTTGAATTTTATGGCCACGATTCACGACCCTATTGGTTGGGATGCCGCATATAGCACTCTTTACAAAGGGATGGATTCGGTTCTAAGGTCAAACAAAATAGCATGGCAAAGAGAGGCGGATATTAAAACTATCAAATCGGATTATTTGATTTCAAATATCGACATGGCTCTTCAGGGGTGGAATAACAAACCGTGGAGCAAGGACTATGACTTTGAGGATTTCCTCGAATATGTACTCCCCTACAAAGCAGACAATGAACCTTATGAGAATTGGAGAGAGCTTGCAATGGCTAATTACTCACCCATAGAAGACTCGCTGATAGAGGCAGGCGATATGCAGGGTTTGGCTATTCATTTGATTAATAACACAGGATTGTATTATAATATTGGTATGAGTAGATACTCCTACCCTATGACTTTTTCGCAGTTAAAGATGGTTAATCGAGGAGCTTGTACGCAGATGTCACAACTTGCGCTCTATTATTTTCGATCGCGAGGCATACCCTCCGCTATAGATGTAACGCCAGTGTGGGCCAATAGAAGTATCTCGCACGTGTGGAATGCCTTAATA
>CAYJLL010000181.1:2544-3618 GCA_964370955.1 uncultured Rikenellaceae bacterium
TCGTGGAATCAATTACAATCCCCAAGGAGATAACCACCTACACTACAAGGTCTCAAAAATCTATCGACAGCAATACTCTCCTCAAAATTTCCCAAAGGCAAGCGAACAAGAGAGCATCCCTCGCTTCTTCTCTGGTGGAAATCTAATGGATGTAACCTCGCAGTATGAAATGCCCGTGTATGACGTAGAACTTGAATTAACTCAGGATTCTAAAGCTAATTTAGTGTATTTAGCGACCTTCGATAATCGCCGCTGGGTGGAGGTTGATTTCTCGCAACGCAATGGCGATATGGCTTGCTTTACCGCTCTTGGATGTGGTGTACTACCTCCAAAGAGCAATCACCTGATACGCTACATAAATCAAGGCAATGGTATAGTCTATCTGCCAGTGTATTCTCTAAAATCGGGGCAAAAGGCTGCTGCACCGCCTTTTATTTTGGATACCCTTGGACGTATTCACACACTTTCACCGAGCACAGAGCGTGAAAATGTGCGCTTGTATCGCAAATATCCTATGCATCCTAAATTTCTTGAATATAGAAATTCGATGATGGATGGTGAATTTCAAGGAGCCAATAGAGCTGATTTCTCAGATGCTGTTACAATTGCTACCATAAACACTCCCTACCTTCACAATATGCAAAGTTTGCAATGCGACGACAAACGTTCATTTCGCTATATTCGATTTATGCCATCACCCAACGCCACAGATGTTTGTGTTGCAGAGTTACAATACTACGGAAAAGACTCTTCTCAGATCAAAGGAACACCTATGACATCAGCTGCGTGTTTTGATGATAATATTCTAAGTTTTGCATCTGCGGAGCCTTGGTTTGCCTATGATTTTGGCTCACCACAATCAATCACCACGATTAAATATGCAGCTCGAAACGATGACAATGATGTCGTACCTGGTCAGGACTATGAACTGTTTTATTGGGATAACGAGTGGGTGTCACTTGGAGGGGGTATTGCTAAGAATTATTACTTAGACTACAATGTGCCACAAAATGCTTTACTTCGACTTCGCAACCACACTAAAGGTGTGGAGGAAAGGATTTTTACCATAGAAAA
>CAYJLL010000182.1:0-3589 GCA_964370955.1 uncultured Rikenellaceae bacterium
TGAGTTTTTCGACTATCTCGGGGTGATGTTCGATCACATTAGTTCTCTCCGATGGGTCACGGCGCAAATCATATAACTCAAGGCTGTCTATATCTCTGAAACTCAGATAGCCCGGTTGCCCATCTTGACCAGGGAGGTGAGCTTCATAGGTGACATAGTTGTGAGGAAACACCAACTTGTAGTTGCCGTCGGTGATTGCCTCAAATGAATTTCGGTGGAAATACAAAGCAAGTGCTTCTCTATTAGATGGCGTGTTGATGTTCTCTAGTTGCTCTTTGAAACTGTGTCCGTCAATAGTGTGCTTTGGAAGCTCAACCCCAGCAATTTGTGCTATGGTTGGGAATATATCTATATTGCAAAGCAAGCCATTATATGCACCTTGGTCAATTTTATCGCCAAAGGTAACTATCCCAGGAATTCTAACTCCACCGTTGAAGGTTGTTTGTTTTGCCTCGCGAAGTCCGCCCGACGAGCCAGCGTGATTGCCATAGGATGCCCATGGACCATTGTCCGAGGTGATTATCACCATGGTGTTGTTGTCAAGACCCGCTTCTTTGAGCGCTTTGTAGATTTCGCCAACACTCCAGTCAAGCTCCATCATTACATCGCCATAGAGGCCCTGCTGGCTTTTACCCTTGAATTTATCAGACACTGCCAAAGGGACATGGGGCATAGTGTGAGCTAGATAGAGAAAGAAGGGTTTGTCTTGATTTTCTTTAATAAATTTCACACTGCGATTGGTGTACTCTGTTGTGAGCTGACTTTGATCTGTGTTGTAGCCAATAATTTCATTTCCCTCAATAAGCGGTAGATCGGGATATTTATCGGTGGGGTGGTGTGGCCACATATCGTTGGAGTGGGGTAGTCCGTAATATTGATCAAAGCCATGTTGAAGAGGGAGGAATTTTTCGCTATCTCCCAAATGCCATTTGCCAAAGATTGCGGTGGCATAGTCTTTTTGTTTGAGTAGCTCGGCAATGGTCATCTCATTTTGATGAATGCCATAGCTGGAGTTTGGTCCAGGGCCGTAGGGGATGTTTATTCTGTTGGGGTAGCATCCTGTCATTAGGCCTGCACGCGAAGCACCACTAATGGGCTGAGAGGTGTAAAAATTGGTTAGCATTACCCCCTTCGAGGCTACGCTATCAATGTTGGGCGTTTTATAACCCACGGCTCCCTTGTGAGAGAAGTCGCCATTGCCAGCATCGTCAAAGTTGATGATAATAAAGTTGGTGTGCGAAGGTTCTTTCTCCTGACAGCTAGCCATCGCTAGTGGAAGCAAACAATAGAGGGCTGGTTTTGATAGTTTGGCAGATGTGTTGATTTTCATATAATTAGTTTGTTAAGGATAGTTCTTTTACATGGTACTAAACAGTGGAACTAGAACCAATACGCTAGCATCGACAATAATGCCATGGAGAATGGCAGCTAGTATGAATTTTTCGCCAGAGTAGCGAGCGATAAAGGGGAGTGTAGTGTCCATGGTAGTTGCTCCACCTGCTGAGATCAGAGATAGAGGGCCAAATATGAATACCCATAGAGGAGCTAAGAGGATTGCAAGCATCTCGCGCGTTATGTTTGCCATCAATGCCACCGTTGCTAGTTCTTCGCCTCTATATTCGGCTATCATAATCGATGATAGGGAGTAATATCCAAAACCTGAACCCACAGCCAGACAATCCCACAGCGAACGATGACTCACCAGCCATGCAATTGCCACTGTGCCAAGCAGAGTACCTATGATAGTCCCCAGTGGGATTAGCAGCAAGCGAGGATTGGGGCGCAACAGCATATTTAGTCGCTCTCTGTCGCAACCAATAGAGATCCCAACAAAAAACAGCAGAATATAGAGGCTGTACTGGGTGAGGCTGCCAGCAAGTTCAGACAAATCAATCGTAGCAAACCTTCCGATGCAAATTCCACAGACAAACAGCAAAAGAATAATCAGGATACCTCTCATCGCTTTTTAAATATAAAGTGATACAAAGCCCATGCAACAATCATAGACCCTAAGGTGGCTCCCGATGCGATGATTGCAGCATCAAGACCAATACTGGTGAGGTTGTCCATTACCTCGGGGTTAGCCCCTACGAAAATCCCCAGAAATAACAATAGAGCAAATATGCTATACTCAATTACACGCGGAACAAAACTTAGTTTTTTGCTGCGCAACAGATAGCCGCAGACGATCCCAGCGATCATTATAAGTAGTACTTTTAGCATTTGTTAACTAAGGTTGATTGTTTATGCCTGTAGGGGGTGAGCAAATTTACGCAAATATATACAATCTATTTTAGATTTGTGATGTTTTTTTAATCAAGATATTTTCTACGTGAAATAATCTTGGTAATATTTGATATTGACCGAAATATTTCTTATCTTTGGGATGGTTGAATTGCTGGAAGTTACAAAATGAGAGAGAGTTGCGTCAAGCGTTTTTTGGCGTGTTATTTGCAGGAACATCTCTCGTGTGTACTCGCCTGTGGCAATATCACCAAACAGAGAGTGGATTAACTGGGTTCTATTCACTTTATGTTCAAACTGCAAAGAAATTTAATTAGAACCCAACCCCTAAAAAAATGTTTTATATTATGGAACAAAACCTAAATTTATTGCTTTCAGATCTTGTGGTAGAGTACCACAAACTTCAAAACTTTCATTGGTATGCCAAAGGGCGTAATTTCTATGCTGTACACGAAAAGTTGGAAGAACTCTATAATGGCTTTTTAGTAACCATCGATGAGGTAGCAGAAGCTATGCTTATGTGTGAGATGAAGCCAGTGGCGTCTTTGGCTGAGTTTGCTGCCAATACTAAAATCAAAGAAGTCAAAGCCGAGTTTATTGATGGCCTAGAAATTTTTAAGCACGTGCTGGAGGACTTTACTTATTTTATCGATAGTGTGAAATCTCTCAAAGCTTTGGCGGATGAAAATGGAAACTACCTTGTCTCTGCAATGATGGACAACTTAATTGCTCAGTTTGCCAAAAATATCTGGATGATGCGCCAAGTTGTTAGTGCTTAGATGATCTTCACTTATTAGATGATAAGTGATTGAGCTTAATCGCTGCTTTTGTTGTTGTAATTACAATAAAAAGCAGCGATTTTCTTTGTGGATTTATTTTATTTTGTATATTTGCAGTGGTGTTTATAAAAAAATAATCAATATGAGGAGAAGTTTACTGACTATTGCGTTATCTCTTGCGGCGCAAGGTTCGCTGTTTGCACAAGGCTATAACACTGAGGTGGATTTTGAAAGAGACGACAAAAAGATTAATGTTACTCTCAAAACCACATATAAGGGAACCATGAGTCTCTTTATTGAGTTTGACGGCCTGCAGAATGCTCGCTATAATAATTTTACGCCCATAACCATGTATCGCCCAGGGAAAGTCTTTACGCTCAATCCCATCAAGGAGGATGAGTACATCAACTACAATGTCGTAAGGTATGTATTTTCATTTGGGAGAATTGATACAAAGGTCAATACCGATTATTTGTATCGACTGCCTTTCTCTCTGTCCAAGCAAGCGGAGGTTACTAATCTCATAGATATAGAAGACTACTATAATGATAAGACTAATGGCGAAA
>CAYJLL010000183.1:0-3529 GCA_964370955.1 uncultured Rikenellaceae bacterium
GCGGTTCGTCCTTAAAAGGCAAACCAAGGAAGAGCCAAACCAAAAGAGAACCCCTCCTTGGTTAAAGAGCCTGAAACAGACTAAATCGCAGATTTCAAGCTGTTTCAGGGATTTAACCATAAAGAAAGAAGCTAGAGTAATCATAAGGAACAGGCAAACCACAGCAG
This sequence comes from uncultured Rikenellaceae bacterium, assembly GCA_964370955.1. Lineage (GTDB taxonomy): Bacteria > Bacteroidota > Bacteroidia > Bacteroidales > Rikenellaceae > Mucinivorans. Next base: position 168 of record CAYJLL010000183.1, read on the forward strand.
GGCGAAAGCTTCCCCGCGCGGAAGGTGCGAGCCACACTGGCAATCTTGCTCTTCTTGCGAAGATCAGCTCATCCGCAAGCTTTCAACGCTGTGAAGAAAAATCATTGCAAGCGTCAGCTGGCACCCCTCACCCCAAAAAACCTAAATACAAAAAAAATGAGACGACAAACCATAGAAGTTAGCGTGGGAGACCTTAAAATAGGCTCTGGGCACCCTATTGTGGTTCAGACCATGACCAATCGCCCCACGGCGGATGTCGAGGGCTGCGTGGATCAGATTCTTAGAGCCGCAGAGGCAGGAGCGCAGATCGTAAGGCTTACGGCTCAAGGCTCTAAGGAGGTGGAGGCTCTCAAAGAGATTAAAGCAAAGCTGCTTGAGAGGGGCTGCAATGTACCTTTGTGTGCCGATATACATTTTAATGCCGAGCTGGCTGTGCGTGCGGCAAACTACGTTGAGAAAGTGCGCATTAACCCTGGGAATTTCGCCCCCGAAGATAGATTGGAAGAGAAATTCTTGGAGCTCTTGGCTGTGTGTCGAGAGCGAAATGTTGCTCTGAGGGTGGGAGTGAACCACGGTTCGCTTTCGCAGAGAATGATAGAGAAATGGGGTAATACCCCTCGTGGGATGGTCAATAGTGCTTTGGAGTTTTTGAGTATAGCCAAAAGAGAGGGATTTATGAATATCGCAGTCTCACTTAAATCGAGCAATCCTGTGGTGATGGTCGAGAGCTACCGTTTGGCGGCTAAAGAGATGGATGCCTTAGGGCTGAACTACCCTCTTCACCTTGGGGTCACCGAGGCTGGCGAGGGCGAAGATGGCAGAGTGCGTTCGGCTGTGGGCATAGGCGCGCTGTTGTGCGATGGCATAGGCGACACCATCAGAGTGTCGTTGACCGAGGAGCCTGAATGTGAAATACCGGTGGCGAAGATCTTGGCAGATTATTACTCAAACTCTAGCTTCGTTCCGACCATTAAACGCTCTCAAACTCAATTCCAGAACCCTGCGTTTGTGCCCGTTGTGGTGGCCAAGGGTGGTGATTTTGAACAACCACAAGAGAATTGGATCTTTGTGGACGATAAAAACTATAAGGAACTAGACCCTCAAAAAACGCCGAAAGGAGAATTTGTGGTGGTCGAATGTGGCTCAAACTCGTGGACAGAGGGAGTGCGTGAGATTATTTACCACCTGCGTGAGGGAGGAGTTGCGAATCCTATTATCCTGCGCCGTAATTACACGGACTCAGGCAGTCTTGCCATTGTTGCTTCTGCCGATATGGGGTCTATCTTGATCGACGGCCTAGCCCAAGGGGTGTGGATAGAGCTTCAGGGGCAAACAATAGAGGCAGATTTACCTCTCTCCATACTGCAAGCTACACGCCAACGTATCTCTCGCACCGAAATAATTAGTTGTCCTGGATGTGGAAGAACTCTTTTTGATTTGCAGGGCGTGACCCAAAAGGTTAAAGAGCGCTTTAAAGACTTCCCTGGGCTTAAAATAGCTGTGATGGGTTGTATAGTTAACGGGCCTGGCGAAATGGCTGATGCCCACTATGGCTATGTCGGAGAGGGTCGTGGCAGGGTGTCTATCTATCGTGGGCAAAGCCCAGTGCTTCGAGGTGTGTTGCAAGAAGAGGCGCTCGATAGGCTCGAAGAACTCATACAAAGCGAGAGTTGCACTTCCCCAAGCGATTGCCCCAAGTCGCGATGATAGCCAAAATCCATTAGCATATTATTAATAAATAACCATCCTCTAAAACGATGCAAAAACCACTCATTGAGCCCCCTAGTGTGCTGACTCGTGATCTTTTGGCGCTCTCGTTGGTGGAGGGGATAGGTGCTCGCACCATAAACGTTTTCCTCGAACAGGCTCTAGAAATACCCCTGCTTTTTAGCTCCACCGAGGCAACTCTCAAGAGTTTTGGCATAGGCGAAAGAGTGGCAAAATCCTTGGCGCGCAGCGCCCATGCTTGTCTTGCTAGAGCCAACTCCATTATCGATGGTTGTATGAACTCGGGGGTAGATATAATCGGAATTGATTCACCCCTGTATCCAAAGCTACTTAAGGAATGTTCGGATGCGCCGCCTTTTTTGTATGTAAGGGGCGATGCTAGGGTGCTAGATAATCCTTACTCTATTAGTTGTGTGGGTACTAGAGGAAGTACCACACGAGGCGTAGAGCTAGTCAATAAAATTATCTCAGGGGCGGCGCAAGCAAACCTAGGTGTCTCGGTGGTTAGTGGCTTGGCACTAGGGATAGATCGCTTTTGCCATGTCAGTGCGCTCGAAAATTCTCTTCCAACCGTGGCAGTTTTGCCAGGCTATGTGGATGATATAACCCCTAGCTCACACTATTCTCTGGCTCGACGCATAGTTGATAGTGGTGGTGCTTTGATCTCGGAGCAAGCCCCTGGAAGTTCGATACGAAGAGGAAATTTCCACTCTCGTAATCGTATTATCGCTGGTCTTTCGCCCGCAACCATCATGTTTCAAAGCCCTCGAAAAGGTGGCGCAATGCTTACAGCCACCATGGCAGACGGCTATGATAGAGAGGTGTTTGCTCCGCCAGCCCACGATGATGACCCTAGTTTTGAGGGCAACCTCTCGTTGCTCAAATCATCTCGTGCCAATATGCTGTGTTCGTTTGAGGATATAGCTCAGGTGATGAATTGGCAAAGCGCTCCGCTAGACAAGACTTCTACTCTCGAAGGGCAGATAGAAGCTCTAGACCCACTGCTTTTAAGGGTCTATGGTCTGTTGCCTAATGACAGTCTGTTTTCTTTGGAAATGTTGTGCTATTGGAGCGATCTTTCAATCAGCGAGGCTTCCTCTGCTCTTTTAGGGCTTGAACTCAAAGGATTGATAGCCTCTCACAAAGGGCGATTGTTTAGTAAGAAGCTCTAGGGGGCGGAGTGTCTTTATGACTTGCCTCGGACGCATAGTGGTGCCAGTTGACGCTTGCAATGATTCTTTTTTGGTTTGCCTTTTAAGGCGTGCACTAGTGGGTGTCAAGCATCTATGCTAGAGAAGCAGCTTAGCGAATCTTTGCTGCTACGGCTCGTAGTCGCTGAGGCGAAGCTGCGACTCGCTAAGGGAATACTTATCTCTCCCTTATGTTTGCTCTAGCTTTTTTTCTTATGGTTAAATCCCTTAAAACAGCTTGAAATCTGCGATTTAGTCTGTTTCAGGTTCTTTAACCAAGGAGGTTTTTCTTTTTGTTTATCTCTCATAGACCACCGCTGCTCCAACTTGGAGGGTGTACGCTTGCGGAAAGAACTAGCTCTCTTTAGAGAGCAGGGCTTCCGCGGGGCGAAAGCGTACGCCCTGCTAGTGCGTGCCCGCACTGGGAAATGATTTATCTCTCAC
>CAYJLL010000184.1:0-3510 GCA_964370955.1 uncultured Rikenellaceae bacterium
TTGGCGAAACTCCTCTCAGGCGGCAAAGAAGTGATTCTTGCCGTCAAGGGGCAGAGTATGTACCCATTTATTGTGGGTGATAGGGACAAGGTTCAACTTAGCAAGCAAAACTCCATCAAAGTGGGTAACATCGTAATGGCAAACATCAAGGACATGGGCTATATCATGCATCGTGTAATTAAAATTCAGGGGCAAGATGTTACGCTCATGGGCGATGGTAATACCCGAGGTTATGAGAATTGTACGCTGGATGAGGTGATCGCAACGGTCACTCGAATCTACACTCCCCAAAGGGAAATTAACCCCCGCTCGCTAAAACACAGAACCTACTCAAGGATGTGGAGACTACTCCTTCCCATACGCCCAATGCTCATTGCCGTTTACCGAAAATTATCATAGAGAAAGATTCCGCATGAAAATATCCGCATCAATATCTTGGCTCTACAACTCATCTAAGGGGCTGCATGGACGCATCTTGATGAGTTCTGCCGCCGGATTGATTCTGGTGGGGTGTTCTTTGTTGTTTGTTTATCTCTCCAAAAGGCTCGTAGATATAGCCACAGGTAGTATTCAGAGCGATTTAGGTGTGACCATCACGCTGTTTGTATTGTGTATTGTTGCACAGGTTGCCATTAACACTTTTATCTCACGGCTTGATAGTATGACCTTTGTGAGAATGAAAAATTCGCTTCGTCACAGGTTGTTTTCCCGCTACATTTCAAGCACTTGGAACAGCAATAATCCTTTGCATTCTGGCGATATTGCAAATAGACTGGATGCAGATGTGAGGCTCTCTAGCGAGGCTGCATGCAACTATTTTCCGCAATTTATCAGCTCCCTAGCGCAGATTACTGCTTCGTTTGTGTACCTGCTTATTTTGGAACCTGCGCTTGCGTGGATAATGGTATTTATTATGCCTTTAGTCATACTCATTAGCAGGGTGTTTATTCGCCGACTAAAGGGACTTGTGCTCAAGATAAGAAACACAGAGGGTAGCGTGCAATCTCACATTCAAGAGAGCGTGCAAAACTATATTAATATCAAAACCCTAGAACACAGCCAAGCAACAGTCGAGAACCTCGACTCGCTACAGGCCACTCTTGTAAACAACGAGAGGGGTCGCATCAATTTCTCCACATTTTCTCACAGCGTGCTGCAATTTGGTTTTATGGCAGGCTATGCGACCGCTTTTTTGTGGGGTATCATGGGACTAATGGATAAGAGTATCACCTATGGGGTTATGACTGCTTTTCTTCAACTTGTCAATCAACTCCAACGCCCCATTGTCGATTTCACACGCCAACTACCGATTTTTGTGCGTGCCATTGCATCGGTCGAAAGGCTAACAGATATTGACACACTAGAGAGCGAAAATCTTGAGGAATCCACAACCCTGAGTGGCGTTGTGGGGCTGGAATTCCGTGGCGTGACATTTAGCTACCCGTCCTCTGAACGCAAAATCTTGAACGACTTTAGCTATAATTTCTCTCCTGGTTCGATTACCGCCATTTTGGGAGAAACGGGTGTGGGCAAAAGTACCACCGTGAGGCTGATGCTCTCACTACTGAAGCCCGACTCGGGGAATATCTCGATATATAACTCGCACGAGAGTATGGACATAAGCCCTGCAACTCGTTCTAACTTTATCTACGTTCCTCAGGGCAACTCGCTCATGAGCGGCACAATACGTCAGAATATCCTACTGGGCAAACCAACAGCGAGCGATCAAGAGATAGCGCAGGTAATAGATATTGCTGCGGCGCAGTTTGTGTATGACCTGCCGCTGGGACTCAACACCCAGTGTAATGAGCGTGGCGGTGGACTTAGTGAGGGACAAGCCCAGCGCATTGCTATTGCCCGAGCACTTCTTCGCCCTGGGTCTATAATGCTACTTGATGAGCCAACCTCTTCGCTCGACCCCCAAACTCAAGAGCGATTTATCGACAACCTTAAGCTAGCATCCAAAGATAAGACAATTATTATTATCACCCATCGAAGTTCTATACTCCGCTTGTGCTCACAGGTGGTGACGCTCAACTAACTTAATAGCTAAAGGAGGTGGAGTTAATAAAAAAGGTTTAAGATTTAGTTAAGCTTATTTTGTTCTTTTAGTAAAGTTAAGTGCAAGTTTTGGTTTCTAACTCCTCTAAAGAAGCCAATGTTTAATTCGCATACATTGATTGTCAGCAGACTCTACCTACTATTATTTTTAAATACTCACCTATTACAATAACTCTGTGGTGGTGCTAAATAAGTTTTGGGCTGAGGCTCTGTTTCTATCACAATTTGGTCGATGCTAACTCCTGGATCTACCATCCAAATTCGCAATGTATTTTCGCCCGACTTATTAACTGTTATAGTACTTTCTAATTTTTCTATCCCTTCGAGTACATTTTTATACCATGCACCACTAACTGTGTTAGTACCCCAAACAATTGTAGGCTCATCATTTTCTATAGCAAAAGTAAAACGCATCCCTACACCATCTAAGGTTGGGATACGGTAAAAAACTATTTTATATGTGCCTGCCCTCTGAAAATTCAATTTATATTGGAGCTCGGGCGAGCTGTTAGAAATATTTTCTGTGATACGGTTAGCCGATAATGGGTAACTAATTACAGCATCGCTTTCTCTACCTAAGTCTTCAACTACTGTCCATTTATTGTTACCTTGCGAAATACTTTTATCGAAATTTTCTGCCTCTATTGATATATATCCATCGGCTTCGATGTATCCTGTATAGTTATGACGCTGCCTTGTGTTATCCGCCGTTATTTTGACATCGACAACTTGCTGTGTTTCAGAACATTTAAACAACAGAGTATCATGTAAGATATTTTGAGGAATATTTTCCCAATCTATTGAAATCCAGATTCGCTGATTCTCAGTAACTCCACTCTGCTCCGATATTTTAATCCATTTTTCGCTACTGCAGGCATTCCAACTTACAGGGGTGGCGCCTGTAGAAAAAATATCTACAAATAAACTATCTTGCGATATAGAGGAAAATTTCAGCTCCCTTCGTCCTTGTGCTTCAACAACAACTCCCATTTGAGAGTTATTGGCTATCGCAATATGTTGTAAATCTTCTATTTTAGCTGCGTCGGGTGGGTCTTGCTGAGCAGCTCCTTTGGGATATGGATCCATAATACCGTTCCATTTCCCTGAACTAAGCTCTTGGTTGTAGTATTTTGTTTCGGCAAACTCGTTTTCTTGGGCTTGCACGGCTAATTTCGCCATTTTGTTTGTAATAGCACCTCGCTTTTGTTCTTTATATAAGTTGTACAGGTCTTGATAATAGAATTTTAAATTAGCGTAATATGCAGATCTAATCGGATATGCTATGAGTTGATAAAAAGCATCCTCTTTGATAGTGTTCTTATAATCATCATACAGACGATTTACTTTTGCAAACAAATCTTTATATTTATTTATTCTTATAGTCCACTCGTCGCCAAAGTATTTTTGAGTGAAGACATTTTTACCTAAAAATTCAGGTCGTCGTATATT
>CAYJLL010000185.1:0-329 GCA_964370955.1 uncultured Rikenellaceae bacterium
AAGTATTTACCTTTGTAACCATAGTCAGCACGACCGAAGAAAGAAAGGAAAGTGGTTTCGTTATAAGCGTTGTCTAGATCAAAGAAACTTTGAAGACCATTTTGGAAGTTCATCAGACGGTCATCGCTTTGTCCTTCAGACTGACCAACCCAGTAGTCATAGCGATTGTTAAGCCCCTCTTGACCCACCATAAGTGAAAGTTTGTGATCTTCGTTCTTGAAATCGAAGTCATACTCCACAGTGTTAGTGATAGTGGTGTTAGTGCGATACATAGTAGAGCGATTGTAACTACCATTACCGTCAGCACCTTGGTAAGAAGGATAAGTCAT
>CAYJLL010000185.1:339-2348 GCA_964370955.1 uncultured Rikenellaceae bacterium
ATGATGGGTATGTTTGCCATACGTCGTCGGTGATACCCATATCAAGACCCAAAGCCGTACGGATAGTAAGGCCTTCTACAGGCTTAAGCTCTACGTAAGTATTACCTAGGATACCATAACGAGTGTAAACATCGGGATTGTTTGCTGCACGATAGTGAGGATTGTAAGTATTGATACCTGGCATTACATCTGGCTCCTCACCATCGTTAGTATATGGAGAGTAGAAAGGTTGGTACATAAAAGAAAGACCACCTGCCAGAGCATTAGTACCATAGTTCGAGTTTGTTTGTTGTTGGTCGCGACCAAGTTGTAGGTTCATACCAACTTTCATCCAGTCATTCACCTTACCGTCGATGTTCGAACGAACAGTAAAACGATTAAAGTAGTTACCGATTGAAGTACCTTGCTCGTCAGAATAGCTACCAGATAGGTAGTAAGCAACATTCTCGCCACCACCCGATACCGAGATGTCAGCTTGCTTCATTGGACGGTTGTCTGGCTGCATATAGCTAACCCAATCAGTATCCCAAAGCTCACCATTTGCTTGAGTATATCCTTTGTTTACGAGGTTTTGCTTGAATGCATCTGTGTAGCCTGGATCAAGGATAACACCTTCCCAACCTTGCCAAAGGTCGAACAGTTGCTCTGTATTCATCATATTGTCGTAGAACGATTTGTCTGCCATAGAGGTCAAACCGTAGTTACCACGAGCAGTTACTTTAGCTTTCGAGTTGAAAGAACCACGCTTAGTCGAGATGAAGATTACACCATTCGCAGCACGAGAACCATAGATAGAGGTTGCAGATGCATCTTTAAGTACAGTGTAAGACTCGAAGTCATTTGGGTTCATCGCAAGAACTGTACGAGAGTCAGTCTGAACACCATCAACGATATAAAGTGGAGTTGAGCTAGCACCCAAAGAACCAATACCGTGAAGACGAACTGATTGAGTTGCACCAGCCTCACCAGTTGATGAGTAAACCTGAAGACCTGGAACAGCTCCCTGAAGTGCATCGATAGCCGATGAGCTCGCGCGGTTTTCGATAGCCTTAGCATCTACTTTCACACTCGAACCCACTGTAGTACCAGCACGCTTTGGAGAACCATAACCAGTTACAACAACTTCCTCAGCTGCAAGAGCGTCTGGAGCCATTTCGATATCATAGGTACCCGAGGTTGGGGTAGCTACCTCTTGGGTTGCAAGACCCATAGAAGAGAAGACCAATACCTTCTGCGCTGCGTTGGCAGGGATAGTCAATTTGTAGGCACCATTCACATCGGTGGCAGTGCCAGTGGAGGTTCCCTTAACCTGAATGCGAGCTCCAATCACTGGAGATCCATCCTCGGCGTAAGTCACCTTACCGCTCACAGACACACTTTGCGCCGCTGCGGTTGCAACACTAAATAATAGTGCTAGAAAAAAGAGTTGAATTTTCTTCATACTTTCTTAATTTTCGTGGTTAATATTAGTTTGTTTTTGGTTTTAATTCTTAATTATAAATTATAGTTCTCAGCAAGGCTTCTTTTTCTATCGTCACACCGTTCTCAACTACCTCAGAACACACTCTCCAGAAATGAAAACACACCCCGAACATGCTACAAAGGTAGAATTTAATTATTACAAAACAAAAACATTTTAACTATTCTATTACGATTTCCAAAACCACAAATCAACCAAATAAAACCACATGCTATAACAATTTGTTTACACTTGCGCACATTATGTAAAAAATTTAATAATTAAAAATGAGATTCAGATTACGATATGAAAGCAATTCGCATGAAAAAACTATTGAAAATTAAGCAAATCAGCGTGTAAAATATTTTCTATTCATCTACAATATTCAAAAAAAAATGAGTTACCAACCCTTCAATAGGGTTGGTAACTCATTTAAACTATTGCTAGTTGGCTTTTGCGCTCTTAAGCGAGGAAACCAAGCAGGATACCCGCCGCAACTGCCGATCCAATCACACCAGCAACGTTAGGCCCCATAGCGTGCATCAACAGA
>CAYJLL010000185.1:2358-3501 GCA_964370955.1 uncultured Rikenellaceae bacterium
TGTCGTAGTGTTGACCTACTTCTTGCGAAACACGGGCCGAGTCTGGCACAGCCGAAACACCCGCATTACCAATCAGAGGGTTAATCTTATTCTCCTTCGAAAGGAACAAGTTGAAGAACTTCACGAACAGTACACCCGAGGTTGTTGCTACAATAAACGAAGCAGCACCCAGACCGAAGATCAAAAGCGAGTCTGTCTTAAGGAAAGTCGTCGCCTGAGTTGAAGCACCCACGGTAAGACCCAAAAGAATAGTCACGATATCGATCAACTGGTTGCTAGCTGTATTAGCCAAACGCTTAGTCACACCGCTCTCCTTAAGCAAGTTACCAAAGAACAACATACCCAATAGAGGGAGTCCTGAAGGCACGAGGAAGGTAGTCAGTAGCATACCTATAATAGGGAAAAGGCGTTTTTCGTTTGCAGAAACCGAACGTGGTGGCTTCATACGAATCAGACGCTCCTTGCTCGAGGTCAATAGCTTCATAATTGGGGGCTGGATCACAGGAACCAAGGCCATATACGAATAGGCAGAGATTGCAATCGCACCCATCATATCGGGAGCAAGCTTAGAGCTCAAGAAGATAGCCGTTGGACCATCCGCACCACCGATGATACTAATCGCACCAGCTTCAGCAGCCGAGAATCCCATCGCAAGCGAAGTCATATAGGCACCAAAGATACCAAACTGCGCAGCAGCACCAATCAACATCAACTTTGGGTTAGAGATCAGAGCCGAGAAGTCGGTCATCGCACCAATTCCAAGGAAAATAAGCGGCGGATAAACCCCTTTAAGTACTCCGAAATACAAGTAGTTGAGCACCGAACCCTCCTCATAGATACCGATTTGATAGCCAGGAGTGAAAGGAATGTTACCAATTAGGATACCAAATCCAATGGGTACAAGCAGCATGGGTTCGAATTTCTTGGCGATACCAAGATACAGGAAGAAGAGTCCAACAGCGATCATCGCCATGTGTCCCCAAGTCACATTCGCAAAGCCTGTAAAGCTCCAGAATGTTTGTAAGTTTTCAAAAATAAAATCCATTTTATCTCTATTGCTTAATTTTCAATGCATTCACTGCACCGCAGGGGGCACATTAAAAATTAATAATTAACAATTAATAACCCTCTTAGCCTATTGAG
>CAYJLL010000186.1:0-3488 GCA_964370955.1 uncultured Rikenellaceae bacterium
CCTATTGATATTTGGTAACCCAGCGTCACCCCAACGTAGTATCCTACTCCATTTTGGACGTGGATATATTTATCAGAGACTCCCCAGTAGTTCCATTTTGACATCTCATAGAGGTCATAGGCGAAGTCGACTCCCGTATAGAAACCCTTGAAGCTCTTCTTTGGATAGTAGCGCCCGCTAACCATAAATTGACCTAACATCATAGGATAGCCATTAGGGCCAAGCTCTTTCCAAAGCGAGGCGTTGACTTCACCCTGAAAGGTAAAATGCTCCCCAAGATAAGTCTCAACCTGAACATTTGGTAGCAAGCCAGCCCAATACAGTGCATTGGTTTTGATGTAGGTTTGCGAACTAGCACTATGACCCACGATAGCTAGCAGTGCTATAATTATAGCTCTCTTAATCTTCATTTTTGTTTGAGATTGCTGAGAATATTATTTTGCTTGTAGGCACAAGCGCACCCAAGAAGCCAAATGCAAATAAGATCATCATCTTATTAGGCGACACTGGCTCTAGGGGCATATTCACTGGTTCAATAATAGTTGCGATTTGCTTTTCTTCTTCTAGTTTTATTTTTTCGGTTTCAACTTGCAGGGCGATTTGCTTGTAAATTTGAGCTGCAATATCTCGTTCGTCCTCTAGTCTTGAGAGTTTGATTTCAGCACTCTTTCGGATTATATTCTGATTACGATCATACACTGCAGAATATAGCGAGTCGACATGATAGAAATTCATCTTTGCCTCTTGAAGCATTTTTTGGTTGGAGGAAAGATTGCTACGAGTTTTGGCTGTTTGATATTTACTCATGTAGCGCTGCAATTTCACCAGCGCAGAATCAGCTACCACCTTTGCCACAGTAGGGTCTTGAAATGTACAAGAGATAGTGAATACGCCCTTTTTTTCTTCCAAATTGGCATTAAGCCCCTCTGTCATTACTTTGCAAAACTTAGATTGTTTGCGAAGAGAATTTGCAAAAACTTCTTCGGGTCTATCCTCTGAAAACAAAGACATAACTCCTGAGATAGCCTTAAGTGGTAAACCAAAAACATAGCTCCACCATGGCTTTTTCTGCTCATTGAGCATATACTCATGCAGAGGCATGCTTTTACTGCCATCTCCATCTTTAATTTGCACCTCTATATTGGCAAATTCCATCAAAAACGGTGTGCTTTTAATGATTTCAGGGTAAAGCATTACACCCAGACCATCTTCGTTAGCTCCGCCACCTACTCCAAACATCGATGCAATACCCGCAGCTGCACCTAGGCTACCGTTGTCTGAAGTTTGCTCAGGAGCAACTTTCACAGATGACATATACAGTTTGGGTAGTGAGAATGCAATGACAATGCCAATCGCACCTCCAATTATACCCGCTTTTATTACCCGCTTGCGTGCCTTCCAAACTTTATTAAATAACTCAAGCAAATCGAGTTCTTTTGTTTCTTGTGTCATAGTTTTCAATATTATAATGATAGATTCATCCTTTGTGCAAAGTTAGTAAACTTTCACGTTTAAACCTAACGAATCTAATATCTACAACTTTGCTATCACCTCTTCCAGTGAATGCTCCCACTCTGGAATAGTCACAGCAAATGCTTTTGAGAACTTCGCTTTGCTCATCAACGAGAATGCCGGGCGTTTGGCTGGCGTGGGGTAATCTGCTGTAGTAATGTGATTTACCTTACACTCAATAGCGGAAAGTTTCATTACTTCTTCAGCGAAAATTGCCCATGAGGTCACCCCCTCGTTCGAGAAATGAAAAATACCAACTTTAGGTTTTTCAATTGCCACCAAAACCGCCTTTGCCAGATCGTGGCCTGAGGTTGGCGAACCCCATTGATCGCCCACAACGCCTAGTTCAGTGCGTTCTTCCCCAAGGCGACGCATTGTTTTGACAAAGTTATTTCCATAGATAGAATATAGCCAACTCGTGCGAATGATCATGTGGTTAGGGTTCTTGGCCGCTTGCATCTCCCCCTCGAGTTTAGTTACGCCATACACAGACTGAGGGTCTACCTTGTCGTCCTCGGTGCGTGGATTTGGTTCGTCGCCTTTAAATACATAATCAGTCGAAATATGTACTATCCCAGCACCAATCTTGGCCGATTCTTCAGCCAAAATCCCAACAGCGGTCGAGTTCAACAAACGACACAGCTCAACATCGCTTTCTGCTTTATCCACAGCAGTATAAGCTGCGCAGTTTATAACCCAATCGGGCTTTTCTTCCTCCATTATCTTTGCCACCGCCTCTTCAGATGTAATATCTAACTCTTCAACATCCGTAAAGATAAACTTATGAGGAACCGAGGGCTCTAGCTCTCGCAAGCAGTTTCCCAACTGTCCATTACCACCTGTAACTAATATTCTAAGAGCCTTGCTTGCCATTATTTCCAAAGAGTTTTAGGATTGATTTGATTAAAACCTGGATGTTTTTTATCTTTATCAGAGATGATAAGATATTTCTCATCGATGCCATATCTCTCAAACTGCCAATCAATATTGAGAACCTGATCATTCCACATTATCCCTGAATCACTCTCGGGGTGATAGTAATCAGTACATTTGTACATAAATTCAGTATTATTCTCTAGGGTCAAAAATCCATGAGCAAATTGAGGTGGCACCCAGAACATACGTTGATTCTCGGCCGAAAGCTCAACCGCAACGCTCGCACCATAGGTGTAGCTCTCAGGACGCAAATCCACTGCAACATCAAGCACAGCACCAGCGGTCACTCTAACCAGCTTGCCTTGGGTGTGTTCTCTTTGAAAATGCATGCCTCGTAGAACACCACGAGATGATTTGGAGTGATTATCTTGAACAAATTCCACATCTAGTCCTATCTCCTGAAAATCTCTCTTGGAGTAGCTCTCCAAGAAAAAACCACGTTTATCACCAAATACAGTTGGCTCTATTATCAGCAACCCTTTGATTGCTGTTTCAATTACATTAAATTTTCCCATTTTTGCAGTGTTTTTTTAACTCTATTGTTGAGTGTATGTTATTATCCTGAGTTTAGTTTTTCCTCAGTAGTTCATCAAAGTAATTTATCGTTCGCACTAGGCCCTCCTCTAGTTCTATCTTGGGTTCCCAGCCAGAGAGCTTTTCTTTAGCTAGAGTGATGTCTGGTTTGCGTTGTCGAGGGTCATCGCTTGGCAGTGGCTGATAGACGATTTTAGATTTTGTACCCGTGAGTTCAATGACTTTTTGTGCCAACTCTAGCATCGTGAATTCACCTGGATTTCCCGTATTCACTGGTCCAATGAAATCATCACCCGTTGCCATCATCCTTATCATTGCCTCAATCAGGTCGTCTACGTATTGAAATGATCGTGTCTGAGAGCCATCACCATAGATTGTTATGTCTTGACCACGCAGAGCCTGAACAATAAAATTCGACACTACTCTACCGTCCTGAGGGTTCATCCTCGGGCCATAGGTATTGAAAATTCTCACGATCTTAACTCTTACTTGGTTCTGACGATAGT
>CAYJLL010000187.1:0-3422 GCA_964370955.1 uncultured Rikenellaceae bacterium
TGGCGCGCGCTTGCGGATGAGCTGTCTCTGAAAGAGCAGGGCTTCCGCGGGGCGAAAGCGTGCGCCCTGCTAGGACGCAGAGCGTCTTTATCGTTTCTCTGTTCTTTATGTTTGCTTGTGGCTTTTTTCTTTATGGTTAAACCCCCGAAAACAGATGGAAATCTACGATTTAGTCTGTTTCAGGTTCTTTAACCAAGGAGGCTTTTCTTTTTTTGGTTTGACTCTTAGTGCGTATCGCAAGGGAGCACGGCTAGAATCAAGGGTCTAGGACCCTTTCTGAAAAATATTGAACGCACTGGAAGTCCCCTCAATCAAAAGGGTCACAACCCCATGCGAGGGAACCTCAAAAGAGCGAACCCCTTCAGTTGATCGAGAGTAATCGTCCTTGCTCCACAAATCACGCATAGTATAGCCCTTGGAGGGGTCAATTGCAACGTCAGAGAGCTTGAACTCAATGGTTTGCGCAGTGGCGGAGCGATTAAATAGGGTCACTGCCACACGGCCGCTCATAGTGTGTCCAAGGGGTTTTGCCCACACTTCCAAATCGCCGCCGTCCACCACTCGGCGAGCCTGATAGAACAGAGGATCTTGATTCAGAGCGATAATCTCGGGGTTGGTGATAATACCGAGAGTCTCTTTCGACATTGTGGGTAGGTCATTGCCAGCGAGCAGGGGCGAGACCATCATCGCCCACATAGTGAAGTGTGCTTTGTCTTCCTCGTAGCTCATCCCACGCCCCACTTGCAACATATCCATATCGTTGTAGTGGCCTGGTGAGCAGTGCATCCAAAGATCAGCATTCAGATCGATGATATGGGTAATAGAACCAAAATCGGCAGAAATATCGCCCGAAACTCTCCACGAATCGGCTATCTCTGTCGCCCACTCCCCGGGAAATTCCCAACGACAGATATTAAAAGTAGCGTCAGGGCGAATCTCATAAATCAGCTTTGAGATAGCGCGGTATTGCGACTCTTCGTCCAAATCCATCCAGTCAGCCCCACACCAATCAACCTTAATAAAATCATAACCCCAATCAAAGAGCATTAGATTCAAATCACGATAGGCATGCCCATAGAGCCCACAACCCAATGAGATGCTGTCTTTGTCCCAGTGCGAACCGCAGGTGTTAATACCTGCATCAGAATAAATACCTGCCTTGAATCCTTTCTTGTGGATGTAGTAGGCTAGTTTTTTCATACCATTGGGGAAACGCTCCCCGTGGGTTAGTAGATTGCCAGCGGCATCACGCCCGCCGAAGAAACCATCGTCAATGTTAATATATGAATAACCCACATCCGCCATTCCATTGCTAGCCATAGCGTCCGCTTGTGCTTTGATTATATCCTCGGTGATATTTACTCTGAAATTATTCCAACTCGACCAACCCATAATCGGAGGGCGAGGAGCCTCAGCTTTTTTCTGTGCCACACAAGGGCTAGCGAGTAGCCCTATAAAACCTAGAGCCAATATAAATTTTTTCATACCTAGTAGTTAAATTCTTGATAAATATGAAATTAGTTCTTAGGATCGCCTAGTGTCGAACCCTCGTTGTAGTGTTGGTTGTCGGGGGCGTTAGTGTCGCCAGCCCCTTGTACCATCATCTCCTTTAGTTCACTCAAGTAGTTGGTGTAAACTCCACGTGGAGTTGTGTTGTGCTCATCACACAGAGCAGCTGCCATACCAACAACCTCGCCCAACATGGCTGTTGTGCGCATCACACGGATAGTACCCAGTGCAACGTGAGTCACAGAGATATTACGACCCGCCAAAAATAGGTTCTCCACATCACGAGCATAGAGCGTGCGATAGGGCACAGGGTAATAGTGGATAGGGATATGCTTGGCGATGGATTTGAATTCCTTTTCGGGGAAGTTTTTGGTATTGTGCGGGTCGGGATAGTGCAAGTCTATCGTCCAAGAGGTAGAGGCTGTTCCGTCCTCGAATTTTTTGCCCGAGGTGATATCGTTCTCCGTTAGGATAACATCGCCTATGATGCGGCGTGATTCACGCTTTCCTGCCACATAAGCCACCCACCCAAGGGAGTGGTTTGCATATCTGTCAGCTCCCGAATATTCGTTTTTAAGGAAAGACCAGTTAGAGAAAATCACCAACATACCATAGTCACGCACCCTTTCAAAATCCTTGATCTGATCGAGATTCATGCCCGTTTCCCAAGTCCATTCGCCCATGGTTACTTTCTCAGAGTTTTTCTCATTGAAATCCATTCCATATTTGAATACAGGAAAATCGCTCTTGCTCTCTCCCTTATCTGCATACCATTGAACCGAGGAGCCCATAGTCATTTTGTCGGCAACCTCGGGTGCGGTTGGCTCGCCAAACTCTGAGCGCGCCTCACGACCCATCATATACTCCGCGCCAGCGAGATAAGCAATAGTTCCATCGCCCGTACAATCGCTAAAGATAGGAGCTTTGAAGGTCACCTCCTCGCCCGTTTCGATGTGAACCGCCGTCACGCTCACAATTTTATCGCCCGCCATTTTAACACCAAGCGCGCGGTAGGGAGCATAGAGCTCAATGTCATCTTCGGCATCTAGCCACTCTTGTTTTTTCTGATCTTCGTAGTTTGCAGCTGGTTGTGCATTGCCCACTTTAGAGGGTCCAAACTCACGCAACATATTGCCTAGATTCTTGTAGGGTCCCACATTCACATAGCCCCCAAGGTGTACACGAATCTCCGAGCTGTTATTACCGCCAAGAACTGGTCTGTCGTTAATCAGCGCAACATCCAAGCCCTCGCGAGCAGCAGCCATAGCGGCACACATGCCTGCAACGCCACCTCCTACGACCACAAAGTCATATTCCTTGACGCTTTTTTCTGTTTTTTCGGGGTAAAGTTTTTGGCGCTCTTTTGAGCTCTCAGGCAGGGTGATATTTGATTTTGGCGAGAAGAGTATCGCATCGCAACGTCCGTTGAAACCTGTGAGGTCTCGGAGTTTTAGATTCCTTTTGCCAGCTGTAATATCCAACGAGCCTATTTTTTGCCACTCCCATTGAGAGCCTTGATCGCCAGCCTCGCCTATGGTGCGCCCATCTAGCGTCACCGCAAATCGACCAGGACCCTCGCCCTCAAACCAAGGTGCAGTCCAGTTGTAGGTGCGTACATACACGCTGTATTCTCCACTTTTGCTAAACTCCACAGTGGTCGAGCCGTCCGCAACTGGTATGCCCAGTCCCTCTGCCATCAAATAGGGCGAACCCATCAGATCCATAAATTGTTGGTCGACAACCCAGCCGCCTTTGTTATCAAAATTTTCTGTTTCAATTAAAATAGCTTGGCCGCTTGCCGCCGTAAGGGAAAACAGCAGAGACAGTAGTAATAGTGTTTTTTTCATAGTTATGTTTTGGTTAGTTGTTTTAATAGCCTTTGTGTAAACCCTACGATTTACGGTATGCAAATA
>CAYJLL010000188.1:0-3353 GCA_964370955.1 uncultured Rikenellaceae bacterium
CCCTCGTTAAGGCAGTTTACTCACATCACACAAGCACCATTATCATGAGTTTGAAATTGTGTAGATAGATCCAGTCTGCGAATTTTTTGAGGTACCGATCAAATTTGCATCTATGGTTACCGCTTCTGTTATTCATTTCTCAAAATCTTATAAACGCTATCCATATCAATGCTCTCACGTATCATATCTGCCAAAAGGTCGTAGTTGCGCTCCTTCATACTGCGATAATCCTCAACCTCGTTTGAAGTAACACCAAACTCACTCAAGATCGAGGCAATAACATCTGCATTATCGAAAATACCGTGAATATAACTCCCCCAACAGCGATCACTCTGGTAATATCCATCCTCAACCCCATTATCCATAACAACCAGTGGCGAGGAACTCGCGGTTTGTCCTGCATGTATTTCGTAGCCTTGTCCTTGAACATTAGAATGTATCATTTTAAAACTACATTGGCGGGTGATTTTACCTTCCTCTATGGTTGTTTGAGTTGGAATTATTCCAAGACCTGCCACCTGGACTACATCACCTTCAATCATCTGAGGGTCATAAATATATTCGCCCATCATTTGATAGCCTCCACAAATTCCATAGAGAGGCTTACCCGCTTTATGGTGTTTGAGGATCGCACCATCAAGAGCCATCCTGCGAATATAGAGCATATCAGAGATAGTGCTTTTAGAACCTGGAAGAATCAATATATCAGCTTGCTCTATCTCTTGGGTGGTTTCAACGTACTTTAGATTAACGCCCTCCTGCATTGCCAGGATGTTAAAGTCCGTAAAATTAGAAATGCTCGGTATTTTGAGCACTGCGACATTCACCCCTTTTTGTGAAGGGGTCTTAGGGTTAATGTGATCTAGAGACACTGAATCTTCTTGCTCGATGAATATATCCTTAAAATAAGGCAAAACACCCAATACTGGTACACCTGTAATCTCTTCGATTATTGTGCGACCTTGATCAAAGAGTGATAAATCTCCTCTAAATTTATTAATGATTATCCCCTTAATCAGAGACTTTTGCTCGGGTGGTAGTAACATGATGGATCCATAGACAGAAGCGAACACACCTCCTCGATCGATATCTGCAACCAAGATAGTGACAGCATCTGCATACTGCGCCATGCGCATATTGGTGATATCATTGCGCCATAGATTCATCTCTGAAATACTACCTGCACCCTCCATCACAATAGGGTTATAAAGTGAGGCGAGTTTATCGAAGGAACCTTGCACTTGTTCGAAAAGATCTTCGCGATTTTCTTGATGAAAATAACGTTGCGCACTGCGATTGCAAATTGGTTTTCCGTGTAACACAACCTGCAAACTGCTATTGGCGATGGGTTTGAGCAGCACGGGGTTCATCAACACCGAACACTCAACACCCGCTGCCTCAGCCTGAACAGCCTGAGCTCGTCCAATCTCTAGATTCTCTGGAGTTGGATAACTATTGAGCGACAAATTCTGTGCTTTAAAAGGAGCAGGACTATAGCCATCTTGTTTGAAAATCCTACAAAACCCCGCATTGATAACCGACTTGCCCACATCAGAACCAGTCCCGACAAACATTATTGGTTTTAAATTTTTCATCTATATATCTAATTTTATTATTTCGCAAACAACTAAGCTAATTCAAGGATATTTTTCAACTCATCAACATTCAATATTTCCCCCTTGCCTCCATTATAGCTAATCAAACCCTGCTCTACAAATTGAGCTATAACCCTAGAAAGCGAAGGCCGCTCCACACATAGGTAGGCTGAGAGTTTTTTGATTGATCGTCCAAACTCATATTTATTATCAGCATCAGAGTTCATGAAAATATAGAATGCCAATTTGGCTCGTATGCTGCGTTGAGAAAGAACAGTTAAATGCTCCACAAAAAGATCAACTTTAGATGTAGAATAATCGAAAAAAGAAAGCATAAATTCCCTACAATTCATAATCTGTCGTTCGATCGCATCTCGCCCCACAGCGATAGTCTCACAGTCTTGTTCGGCTATAACATCAACCCTATATCTATTCTCTCGCCCAAGCAATGCCAGCGCTCCAATGGGATAAGGCGCCTCGTGTTGCACTGTACGTAAAACAATCCCCGAAGGCAAAACAAAATCTACGGTAACCGCTCCGCTAATAACAAGCCTTAGTTCTTTCACTCTATCACCCTGAAATGCAATATATTCACCTTTACTATAGCCCTTGGCTCTATATTGTGTAAAACAATTTTCAAGACGATACTCTCGAGTTTGCTTGCAATCTTTACAAAAGAAATTGAAATCTAAATTATCCATGTGTGCAAAATTAAATAAAAAATCGATCATGGTAACATATATCACCGTAAATATTATTCAGGAAAGGTATTTTTGCAGAAAAATTGATGAACAATGAATAAAAAAACAATTCTACTGAGCTCCTCTGCTGCACTTGCACTAACAGGAGGATGTACACCCCAAGAGACGGAGACACAAAGACCAAACGTACTTCTTATTGTGATGGACGATTTGGGTTATTCTGATTTAGGCGCTTTTGGAAGCGAAATTCGCACTCCTAACATTGATCGTTTAGCAAAACAAGGTACACAGTTTACTAATTTTCACGCCTCTTCGCTCAGTGCACCATCTCGTGCGATGATGCTCACTGGAGTGGACAACCACCAAAATGGCTTTGGCGCAATGCCTCCTATGGCTGGCTCAAACCAATACTTGCAAAGCGGTTATGAGGGTTCGCTCAATAATAATGTTGCTACAATAGGTGAAATATTACGAGAGAACGGCTATTATACATTTACAGCAGGAAAATGGCACATGGGTCACCAAAAAGGCTCTCTCCCAGGAGACAAAGGTTTCGATCGAAGTTTTGTTTTGATGGCTGGTGGTACTTCGCACTTCGATAATCCCTATGCTATGTGTGCTTATGATTTGCCAGTGACCTACTACTCAGATGAGAATGTGAGGGTTGATAAATTACCTGAAGATTTTTACTCTTCGACTTACTACACAGACAAGGTTATCGAATACCTAAAGGATTGCCCCAAGGACAAACCATTTATGGGCTATTTGGCTCTGACAGCTCCACACGATCCGCTGCACATCATAGATGAATACTCTGACAAATATGCAGGCGTATATGATAAGGGCTATGATGCTATCCGCAGAGCTCGCCACGAGCGTCTTAAGGGCTTAGGAATTATTCCTGACAACACGCCATACTACGAGATCAAGAGTGCCGATTGGGACACGCTATCAGCTGAAGAGAGAAAGGATCAAGCACGCAAGATGGAGATATACGCAGCTATGGTCGAGTATGCCGATTATAGCATTGGTCGAGTAATCGACGAGCTAAAGGCGA
>CAYJLL010000189.1:0-3344 GCA_964370955.1 uncultured Rikenellaceae bacterium
GGGTTTGTCCCCGAGCGAGATAGTTCTATGGGAATATACTTAACTCGAGATGGAATCAACCTGGGATCACTCATATTATCTTGCGGAGCAACTAAAGTCACTTCATGTCCTTTTTTAATGAAGTGATCTATAATTGCACCTCTAAAGTTAAGCAGTCCCCAAAGTGTGTTATCTGAGAAAAGTATTTTCATAGTTTGCATGTATTATGTTTGTACAAAAATAAAGAAAAATGTATATTTGTGCAAAATAACAATCTCTTTTTAATGAAAATCGCATTAATAACAGGTATAACAGGGCAAGATGGTGCCTACCTAGCAGAATTCCTGCTCAAGAAAGGTTATGAGGTACACGGCATCAAACGTCGCGCTTCCTCTTTCAATACAGAGCGAATAGACCACATCTATGAAGATCCACACACAGAGAATCGCAACTTTATTCTCCACTATGGAGATATGAGTGACTCGCTGAATATCACTAGCATTATCCAAAAGGTTCAACCAGATGAGATATATAATCTGGCGGCGCAATCACACGTCCAGGTGTCGTTTGAGACTCCAGAATATACGGCTAATGTTGATGCTCTAGGGACTCTCCGTGTTTTAGAGGCGGTACGTCTACTGGGCTTGACCGAGAAGACTCGTATCTATCAAGCATCGACCTCGGAGCTTTATGGTTTGGTACAGGAAGTTCCTCAGAGTGAAAGTACGCCTTTTTATCCTCGTTCGCCTTATGCGGTAGCAAAAATGTATGCCTACTGGATAACAGTGAATTACCGCGAGGCATACAATATGCACACCAGTAATGGAATTTTGTTTAACCACGAGAGCCCTCAGCGCGGCGAGACTTTTGTTACTCGCAAAATCACTCGAGCAACCTCAAAAATTGCACTATCTCAGCAGGATTGCCTATACCTTGGAAACCTATCTGCAGAGAGAGATTGGGGCCATGCAAAGGATTACATTAAAGCCATGTGGATGATCCTACAACAGGATGAGCCTAGTGACTACGTGATTGCAACAGGGGTGACTACCCAGGTGCGTGAGTTTGTTCGTATGGCATTCGCTTATCTTGGAGTGACTCTAAGATTTGCTGGCACAGGGATTGATGAAGTGGGAGTTATAGACAGCATCGATGATGTTAAATTTGTTGAAGCAGTGGGGCAGGAGTGCACCCTGAAAATTGGTCAAGAGGTAGTAAAGGTTGATCCAAAGTATTTCCGCCCCACCGAAGTGGAACTTTTGATTGGCAATCCCACTAAATCCAAAACTGTTCTTGGGTGGGAGCCCGAGTATGATTTGAATATGTTAGTGAATGACATGATGCAGTCAGACGTGAAACTAATGAAAAAAGATGCCTACCTAGCAGAGGGAGGCTACAAAACTATGAATTATTTCGAATAGAATGAAGAAAGATAATTATTGTGTGATTATGGCAGGTGGAGTGGGAAGTCGCTTTTGGCCGCTATCTACAGAGGAGTCTCCAAAACAATTTTTGGATGTACTGGGTACAGGCAAGTCGTTTATCAGAGCGACTTTCGAGCGATTTTTACCCCTTGTGCCAGCAAAGAATTTTTTAGTTGTCACAAGCGCACAATACAAAGCTCAGGTGATGGAACATCTTCCCGAGCTCAGCGAGGACCAAATACTACTCGAACCGATGCGCCGAAATACTGCACCTTGTATTGCTTATGCTAGCTTTAGGATTAAGGCCATGTGCGCAGGGGCAGATGCAAATGTTGTAGTTACCCCCTCAGATCATTTTGTGACTAATAGCACAGAGTTTCAACGCATCGTTAGACTAGGGCTTAATTATGTTGGAGAGAACGAAACACTTATGACCATAGGTATCAAGCCATCTCGCCCCGAGACTGGCTATGGGTACATACAACTAGGCGAGGTGACTCACCAAGATGAAGTCTACAACGTTCAATCATTTAAAGAAAAGCCCAACCTGCAAACAGCAGAAGGGTATCTCGAGTCGGGTGATTATATGTGGAACTCAGGGATATTCTTGTGGAGCAACGAAACAATATTAAAAGAATATCAAACACAGCTACCACAAATGTTTGAGGAGTTCTCTAAAGGTTGTTACGTATGCCCCGATGAGCAGGATTTTATAGATAAATTGTATCCCAATTGTCAGAGTATCTCAATCGACTATGGAGTGATGGAGGGGGCTAAAAATCGCTGTGTCATACCTGCTGATTTCGGGTGGAGCGATATTGGAACTTGGGGCTCTCTTTACACTCATCTCGACAAGGATCACCACCAAAATGCAGCGGTTGGAGCGCAAGTGGTATTTGAGAATTCGAAAAACTGCGTTGTCAATCTGCCCGTTGGTCATAACGCTATTATTCAGGGGCTGGATGGCTATCTGATTGCTTTTAATGATGGTAATCTGATTGTATGTCGAGTAGAAGATGAACAAGATATAAAACTCTGGGGCGAAAAGTTGAAATAGATGGAGAAGAATGCCAAAATATACATCGCAGGCCACAGAGGCATGGTAGGGTCAGCAATATTGCGAAATTTGCAATCACGCGGGTTTTCGAATTTTGTTGTAAGAACTCACTCTGAGCTAGATTTAACTTCACAAGTTGAGGTTGAAAAATTCTTTGCCACTGAAAAACCCGAGTACGTTTTCCTAGCGGCAGCAAAGGTTGGTGGAATATTAGCAAATAGCACCTATCCGGCACAGTTTTTCTATGAGAATATGATGATAGAGTGTAATGTAATTCATTCATCTTATCTCCACGGTGTCAAGAAGTTAATGTTTCTTGGATCGAGTTGCATTTACCCCAAGATGGCAGAACAACCAATGCGAGAGGATGCACTGCTAACTGGACTACTTGAGCCCACAAACGAGGCCTACGCAATAGCGAAAATTAGCGGGATAAAAATGTGTGATTTTTACCGCCAGCAGTATGGATGTGACTTTGTGAGCGTTATGCCAACCAATCTTTACGGAACTGGAGATAACTACGACCTGCAAAGTTCACACGTTCTTCCGGCAATGATACGTAAGTTTCACCAGGCAAAAACCACGGGCAAAAATGAAGTAGTATTGTGGGGTAGTGGCTCACCGTATAGGGAATTTTTACACGCCGATGATATGGCAGATGCAACCATCTACTGTATGGAGAACTACTCAGACCTTGGACACGTGAATGTTGGTTCGGGATCTGAGCTCACAATAAAGGAGTTGGCAGAGACAATTAGTGGGGTAGTGGGATTTGAAGGTGAGATAGTATGGGACACCACCAAACCCGATGGTACGCCGCGTAAACTGATGGATTCAAGCAAACTGTACTCTATGGGGTGGCGACCATCGATAGAGCTTCAACA
>CAYJLL010000190.1:0-930 GCA_964370955.1 uncultured Rikenellaceae bacterium
ACTTCAAAAAGGTCTAACTGAGCGTGGATTTGATATCGGATGTACTCTTTCTCCAGTTACCCCAGTTTATATGAAGGGCGGGGTAAACGAAGCCACTAACCTTGTTATGGACCTTCGTGAGAACTACAACCTATTCTGTTCGGTAGTGGTTTATCCAGTTATTCCAAAAGGTGAAATTATCCTACGTTTGATCCCAACAGCAGTTCACACACTGGAGGATGTTCAGTATACGCTAGATACTTTCAGCAATATTAAAGAAAAACTTAGCTCAGGCGAATATCAGAAAGAAATGCCATCTATGGCACAGTAATTCCCCTGAAGGAACTATATAAGAAGCGGGTGAATCGATCTACAATAGATTGATTCACCCGTTTTTTATACTTTATGTTTACTTAGATTCGAGAATCAATTTTCTCAAGAGCAAAATTATATGCGCCAAGAGCAATCGCACGAGATGTACCAAGTTCTGAGATGCAAATTCCTGTTAGCTTTTGAGGATAGTATGCAACAAATTCATCTGAAAATGGAATTTGGATCTTTCTAGGCTCGCCTTTAAGCAGCTCGTCAAAATTAGTCATCAAATCTATTGGCTTCACACACATCCGAGAGAAATTATCGCCTGTAAAAGTTGATGCTACGCAACTCATCTCTTTTATTAGAGAATCGATAAAATATTTGTGTGCAATGGTAAGTGCCCCGCCAATCACAATTAGACCATCTATCAGGTTAGATGCATGAGCAATCGTATCACCGGCCACCTCGCCTAGCATTCTAAATGATTCAATCGCTGCACTTTTATTCCCTTTTTTAATCCCTTCAGCAATCTCAAATACCTCTTGGCAGGTGAAGAGCTTGCTGTCGCCGCTAAGCTCACGATACACGCGCTGAACGCCTCTTACACTTACGCTCTCTTCGGCTATTTTGCTATGG
>CAYJLL010000190.1:985-2835 GCA_964370955.1 uncultured Rikenellaceae bacterium
ATTACTCCATATGTTTCCAGCATTTGAGTTATCGCCTACAAGTAGTTGACTGTTTACTACAATGCCAGCGCCAAAACCAGAGCCAATGGTAATACCAATAAGATTTTTAAAGCGTTTTGTTGATCCCGCGTTTTTTAGGCGATTGTTAATCGAGGGTAGCACTCCAGCAACAGCCTCACCATAGGCGAAGAGATCACCATCGTTATTTATAAAGACAGGAAGCTCGAATTCGCGCTCTAGAAATGCCCCCAATGCCACGCCACCCCTAAAGCAGGGATAGTTTGGTAAATCGCCAATAATACCCATAGGGTAGTCGGCAGGACCAGGAAAGGCAAAGCTAATTGCAACAGGGGGTGAGCTGATCTGCGATTGCAGCTCCCTGAAGCCTTTGACTATAGTCTGCAGACAGTGGTCGAGGTTCTCAGGGTTTGTAGGATAAGAGATGGGCTTTGTAATTTGTTGGTTGGCTTGGATTGCAGAGAAGACAAACTTTGTGCGACCAGCGTCGAGAGTCATAACGACTCGTTGATCTGTGCTATACATCGAAATAGTGGGGTGTTAAGTAGGGTAAAGTGTAAGTGAGTAAAATCCAATACGTTTATGTGTGATTGTATCCTATTTTGCAAATGTAGTCATTTTTTTGAACAAACAAAGATTTATATATTATTATGTAAGATATCTAAATTATCTTTATCGTAGACGATATCTATGTTAAATAAAACTTTACACTTACCTATAAGTACACTCTAGATGTTGTTGTATGCAATAATCAATCCACTTTTAAGTGTGTATAGTGCATAAAAAAAGGGAGCAAAATTGCTCCCTTTTTTCTTTTGAGTATCAAAGATACTTTAAGGTTTGTATTTACACTATTGAACAGGTTTCTCGGTTTCATCTCCCCAAGCGTCGCCTGTTACAGTGAAGTGGATTAGCTTCTCATCAACGGGGTCAGTAGGAGTGATTGGTTGAATTGATTCCTCGTCTGATGTGATTGGAAGGTTGGTGTCATTTCCATTCTTGTCATAATAAGTATCATCGAAGAAGTTACCAGCACCTGTGCTCCCCAATGTAACTACGAAGTTATACGCGTTGTTAGGATTAGTTACGTAATCAATTGGAATGTACACCTTGATGTAAAGTGGTGTAGCTGTAGTTGGTATATCATCAGCTTTATAACCAGTTGGACGTGTGTAGCCAGTTTGCAAATAAGGGTGATCAGTATAATCGTCCATTCCCAATTTGGCATTACTTACAGTTACTGCAGGATCAGTATTCCACATACGGTAGATAAGCTCTAGGTAAGTACCTTGTGAGATTCTGCCTGCATCTGCTGGTTCAGCTGTACCAACAGAAGTTTGCAATTCATGGTTACTTGAATAGTTGTAGAAATCACCATCAGTACTTGGTTCTGTAGCAAGGGCTTTGATTAGCGTCTGTGGGATAGTCATAATATTACCGCTATTTTCTACTTGAGCCTCAGTCGGGTGAAGTTTTGTAGCGGTAGCTGAGTTTACTACACTAACGGGGTGGTTTATTCCTAGGTAGTTGAATGAAATATTATCCACAATAGCAATTTCAGTTGTTGGGTCAGTGTAAGCCGTTGTCCACGCACCCCATCCTAGACCAGTTCCATTTGCAATTGTTGCTGGAGATTGATTGTAGTTATACGTTCTACGGTTGCGAGTGTTCACAAACTTAACGCTGATGAATTCCGCTTCGTAGTCCTCGTCGATTTGAGCAGACACATTCCATTTTGTAAGAATATGTTTGAAATCCAAATTAACCTTACCATTTTCAGGTGCTTGATTACCTGATTGATTCCAAGCTGCCATAAGGTCAGTGTGGTCTTG
>CAYJLL010000190.1:2845-3311 GCA_964370955.1 uncultured Rikenellaceae bacterium
AAACGCTTTGAATTACAATTTGTTTTGTTGCCGCTGTAGTTGAAGCTCCAATTAGTTCTGTGCTCTGGTTTGCAGCAAAGAAAGTCATCGGATAAGCTGCTGCATCCTCTGGCCACGCTGGCGCTCCAACGGCAGTTCCAGAAGTGTTAATCCAGTTCCAGAAGTTGTTTTTCCATGCATAATTAAAAGTGCCATTGATTGTTACTCCACCTTCACCATAAAATGATGCACCGCCATTTGCAGCGTAACCATAAACTGTGAAACCACTAGATAGACCTTGCAAGTCTGCTAGAGTTTGAGTCTTACCGCGTGTTGTCGCGCTAGAGAATCCAATTAGTTCAGGACTACTGTTATCCTGACCGGCGATGATTTCATTAACCACCTCTGATTTTTGACAGCTTGTCATAACTGCCGCAAGTGCTAGAGCACTTAGTGTGAACTTTTTCATAATTTTTGATTAAAATTT
>CAYJLL010000191.1:0-3297 GCA_964370955.1 uncultured Rikenellaceae bacterium
CACTCTCGGTGTTAGTCATAATGCGCATCACAGCTTTTCCACTCTCGGTGTCCATGGCGATACTAATGTCGAAGTTCACACCCCCGTCGTTAAATTTAGTTTCATATACGCATATATGCTCGTCTTCCTCATTTTTAGTGACTTGAAAACCTCCCCTGATGTCTACTTTTAGATCATCAATAGAGAACTCTCCAATTGTCTCATTATCTTCCTGAGGTGTTCTGCCACTTCCTATGCTGGTCGCTGGCTCGTCGGAGTCGTCACCATTGATCATCGACATTGATGGTGCAACTCTGCTGCCAAGGAAAAAAGGAATGTCAAATTGTAAACTTTCTTTTCTAATTCTAGCAAATTTGTAGTTGTTGATCTTCATACGTGAGCTTCTTTCTGTCTCCCAAGCATTGGGGACAAACAGAAAGTTCTCTGTGGCAAACATTTGTCGGTAGCGCAATGCGTCCGCTGCCATTTGTTCGGCTTTCTGGGCGGCTTTATCTGCTTTAGACTTTCTTTGAGCCATCACGCTCCCTGTGCTAAGGAGCACAAGTGTCATGAGTAGAAGTAATCTTTTCATAGTTTTTTATTTTGGGTTATATAATTATCACACTCACTGTGCCAGTAAAACGCAAACACCTAAAATCTATTTCCGTAAAAAAAAACTCCGTCAATCTAAAACATACTCAAATCAAACGATCCTAGTGATTAAAAAAGCTCTCCCTGTGAGGAATTTTTATTGAAGGTGACCCCCAAGTGCTCGTAGGCAAGCTCTGTTGCCTCTCGCCCTCGTGGTGTTCGCTTCAAGAAACCTTCCTTTATCAAGTAAGGTTCATAGACCTCCTCTATCGTTCCTGCATCTTCGCTCACTGCCGTGGCTATGGTTGTAATACCCACCGGCCCTCCTGAGAATTTATCTATGATGGCGCTAAGGATTCTATTGTCCATATTATCCAGCCCCTTCTTGTCGATATCCAAGGCGTCGAGCGATTTTTTTGTTATCTCCAAATCCACCACACCATCTCCTTGCACCATTGCAAAGTCTCTTACTCTTCGAAGCAGCGCATTAGCGATACGAGGCGTACCCCTGCTGCGACGTGCTATTTCAAATGCGGCATCTGTTGTGATGGGGCATTCCAGTATTCCTGCCGAACGTTCAACGATACCTCGAAGAGTCTCGCTGTCGTAGTATTGCAGGTGGCACTGTATCCCGAATCTCGCCCTCAAAGGGCTAGTGAGAAGGCCGCTACGGGTTGTAGCTCCCACCAAGGTGAAAGGGTTTAGTTTGATTTGCACCGTTCGAGCCGAGGCTCCCTTATCGAGCATAATGTCGATCTTGTAGTCCTCCATTGCCGAGTAGAGGTATTCCTCCACTATGGGCGAGAGGCGGTGGATCTCGTCGATAAAGAGCAAATCACCCTCTCCAAGCGTTGTGAGAAGTCCTGCTAGATCTCCTGGTTTGTCGAGCACAGGCCCTGAGGTCACCTTCATTGAGACCCCCAATTCATTGGCGACAATATTCGCTAGAGTCGTCTTGCCCAAGCCCGGAGGCCCATGCAGCAGGACGTGATCCAGCGCCTCGTCTCTCATTATGGCGGCTTTAATAAAGACGTGGAGGTTGTCCACTATCTTTTCCTGCCCACTAAATGCTTTGAGTTGTTGTGGGCGAATCAGAGTGTCTAGTTCTGTGTCACGCTCAACATTCCGAAGCTCGCTATTCTCTCCCTTTGCCATTGTTTGAATTTACTCACGCTTGTTATTGAATAACAAATATAGGTAATAATTTTGTATTATCACCAAATCTGTTGTATTTTTTTACTTTAAGCAGTTCTAATTTGATCATATTTCGAAACCAGAACTGCCTTATGTATTACATATTTGGTTCTTCCAGCCCGTAGCCTTTAGCTTTGTTCTCGCGCTTTAGTAGCAATCCGAACAGTAGAGCGATAACTCCAAAGCCCATAAACATCAACATAGGCATAGTGTAGTCGTAGGTGCTAGCACCAGTTTCGCTCACACCAACAATGCAATATTTATCCAAAACCCATCCAAATAGCATAGGTGCGCCAGCCAGACCAATGTTCTGAACCCAGAAAATCAGCGCATAGGCAGTTCCCAGCTTCTGCTGAGGGATGATCTTCGCAACCGAAGGCCACATAGCCGAAGGCACTAGCGAGAATGCAATTCCAAGCAGGATCACAGTAGAGGTCAGCGCCACAGTACTAGTTAGTGTAGGTATTGAGAATAGCGCATAAACAACTATTATCATTAGCGAGCCAAGGATCATCATCGTTGCTCCACGGCCTTTCTTGTCGTAAACACCCCCAAACAGTGGCGTTAAGAAGAGTGCCCCCAGTGGTAGTAGTCCCAGCAAATCGCCTGCTCCAGTCTCGTCCATGCCATATTTCATGCCAATGAACTGTACGCCATATTTTTGGAAGGTCATAACCGAGATATAGAACACCAAACACAAAATGGCGATATACCAAAAGCCTCGCATCTTGATGATAGAAAGGATGTCTTTGGTTTGGAATTTTTCGTCGTCGCCCGAGCCTGCCTGAAGAGCAACTTGGCGATCGAGCTTCTTGTCCATCAATACCACAATCAGGAAGGTCAAAACACCCAAAAGAAGCATTACTGAGCCAAACAATACTGGCGCGCTAAGATCTCCTGTCCACTCCACGATGCGTAGTGGTGCACCCATTGCAAGCATAGTACCCAAACGAGCAAACGCCACGTTCATACCCAGTGCCAAGGCCATTTCCTTGCCCGTAAACCAGCGTACTAGTAGCTTGGTGGCTGTGATATTCACTGTTTCATAACCAAATGCAAACACCGCATAGCCCAATGCCGCCATCGCCACTTGAGGTTTCATTCCAAAGATAGAGGCATCGGATGGGGTCATATACTCAATGGCGTAGTATTTAATAGCCGCCCCCGCAAACATCACTACGATTGACATCATACCCGTGAAACGAGGTCCTTTCTTGTCGAGGATAATACCTCCCACGATCATCATCAAAAGGATAACGTTCAGCCAGCCATAGCCACTGTTGAATAGTCCAAAATCGGTGCTAGTCCAGCCCAAACCGCCATTTTCAACAGAGTTTTCCAGCAGGGATTTCAATGGGCCAATAGCGTCGGTGAGGAAGTATCCGCACATCATCGTGAGCGATACTGCCACCAATACACCCCAGCGTGCCAACGCCGAATCGGCAAGCGTTTTTTGTAATTTTTCTACCATGTTTGTTAGTTTTTTATGTTAATGTTTTTTGACACTTAGTGTCTTTTTGGTTGTTTATCTCT
>CAYJLL010000192.1:0-3278 GCA_964370955.1 uncultured Rikenellaceae bacterium
AGTGACTCGCAAAATTCAGTGCTTGTTTGTCTCGGAGTTTAGGAAAGGTTTTTGTATTTCATAGCTCTGGCTTGCCATTTCTCACGAGCAAGTTGCTGCATATCGATTGCAATGTCTCTCTCATCGATAATCTCTAGCCCTAGGATAGATTCAACAATATCCTCCATAGTGACAATACCCTCAAAGCTGCCGTAATCATCGGTTACTAATAGTATATGCTCACGCTTTTCAAGCATTTTCTCCCATGCCATCGAAAGTGAATCATTCAGGTGAACTGCAATGATGGGACGTTGTAGATCTTCGACTTTCAGATCGAAATGGTCGTCAGCAACTTTCTCTAGCACGTCTTTAAGTATGACATAGCCTGTGATGTACTCTCGCTCTTCGGTATAGAGTGGGATTCTAGAGTAGGGTTTAAACTCAGGGTTTGAGTGAAATTCTTTAAGAGTAAGCGAGCTGTTGGCACACTGTGTGACGATTTGAGGCGTCATAATATCGCCTACGGTGATACTCCCAAGTTTTGTGATATTCTCAAACACACGGCTCTCGGCACTGCCAATAACACCTTCTTTCACCCCCGTGTCTACCATGGCCATCACCTCGTCGCGGCTCACCGATGTTTCTTCGTGTCCTCGTGTGACTACTCGAGTGAGATACTCCGAGAACAGGACCAGAGGGTAGCAAATAAAAATCATTACTCTTGTGATGCGAGCAGCAGGAATAGAAAGCGTACGCCAATAGGTCGCGCCAATGGTCTTGGGGATAATCTCAGAGACCACCAAAATAAGAATGGTTAGAATTGCCGAGATAATACCAAAATGAGCCTGCCCGAAGATAGCGACAGCCTCGGCTCCAACCCCAGCAGCTCCAATTGTGTGGGCTATGGTGTTTAGCGATAGAATTGCCGATATGGGTCGGTCTATATTATTTTTGTATTTACCCAAAAGTTCCGCACCCTTAACACCTTCTTTCTCGCGCATAGCAATATAAGAGGAGGGGGTAGAGAGCAATACTGCCTCAAGGAAAGAGCACAGGAATGAGATTGCAAGTGCGATGAATAAATAGACAAATAAAAGAGTCATAATGTAATAGTAGATTTATTGTGATTACAAAGTTAATAAATAATAATAACATTCTATTGTTTGCGGTCAAAATTTCACAAAAATATACACTTTGGACGGTATGTGAAGCCTTGAAGTGACAAAATGTCATGCAAAGACAGGTGTTTTGTGTTTGGCATAGAGATTGTTTATAATCGAGTCAAACGCAAGAAAAAATAAACAAATAAATAATAACTTAAAAACACAAAACAAAATGTCAAAAATTATTGGAATTGACCTTGGTACCACTAACTCGTGTGTATCAGTAATGGAGGGTAACGAACCAGTTGTTATCACCAATGCAGAAGGACACCGCACAACCCCTTCGATCGTCGGCTTTACTAAAGAGGGCGAGCGCAAAGTTGGTGAACCTGCAAAACGTCAGGCTATCACCAACCCAACTAACACTGTTGCCTCGATCAAACGTTTCATGGGTGAAACCTACGATCAAGTCTCTAGTGAGTTGAACCGTGTACCTTACAAGGTAGTAAAATCTGATAACAACACTCCTCGTGTTGATATCGATGGTAAACTTTACACTCCACAAGAAATCTCGGCTATGACTCTTCAGAAAATGAAAGCAACTGCCGAAGAGTATCTAGGGCAAACTGTGACCGAGGCGGTTATCACTGTTCCTGCTTACTTCAACGATGCTCAGCGTCAGGCGACTAAAGAGGCTGGTGAGATCGCAGGTTTGAAAGTTCGTCGTATTATCAACGAACCAACTGCCGCGGCTCTTGCTTATGGTCTTGACAAGCAAAACAAGGATCAGAAAGTTGCTGTATTCGACCTTGGTGGTGGTACTTTCGATATCTCTATTTTGGAGCTTGGTGATGGTGTATTTGAGGTGAAATCAACAAATGGTGATACTCACCTAGGTGGCGATGACTTCGATCAAGTGATTATCGACTTCCTTGCTCAGGAGTTTATCAACCAACACAACGTGGATTTGCGTAAAGATCCTATGGCTCTTCAACGCCTGAAAGAGGCTGCCGAGAAAGCAAAAGTAGAGCTTTCGGCTTCAACTCAAACTGAAATCAACCTGCCTTATATCATGCCTATCGATGGCATACCTCAGCACTTGGTGACTTCGCTCTCACGTGCTAAGTTCGAGCAGTTGGCTGATAGCTTGATTAAAGCAACCATCGAGCCTTGCCGCAAGGCGCTATCTGATGCTGGTCTTCAGGCTTCGCAGATTGACGAAGTGATCTTGGTGGGTGGTTCGACTCGTATTCCCTCTATTCAGAAAGTGGTTGAGGAGTTCTTCGGTCGCGCGCCTCACAAAGGTGTGAACCCAGACGAGGTGGTAGCTATTGGAGCTGCAATCCAAGGTGGTGTACTAACTGGTGATGTGAAGGACGTGCTTCTTTTGGACGTGACTCCACTTTCATTGGGTATCGAGACTATGGGCGGTGTGATGACTCGCCTGATTGATGCGAATACCACTATCCCAACTCGCAAATCGCAGACTTTCTCGACAGCGGCTGACAATCAACCTTCGGTGACTATCCACGTCCTTCAAGGTGAGCGTCCAATGTCATCGCAGAATAAATCTATCGGTAACTTCAACCTAGACGGCATTCCTGCTGCTCCTCGTGGAGTACCTCAAATCGAGGTGACCTTTGATATTGATGCTAATGGTATCCTTCACGTGTCGGCTAAAGATAAAGCAACTGGCAAAGAGCAATCAATCCGTATTGAGGCTAGCTCAGGACTGTCGGATGCTGAGATTGAGCGTATGCGTAACGAGGCAAAAGCTAATGAGGCTGCTGACAAAGCAGAACGTGAGCGAGTAGACAAAGTGAACGCAGCGGATGGTTTGATCTTCAACACCGAGAAGCAACTTTCGGAGTATGGTGATAAAATCCCAGCTGACAAGAAAGGTGCAATCGAAACAGCCCTTGGTGCTTTGAAAGAGGCTCACGCAGCTGGTAACCTAGAGGATATTGATCGTCACAGCGAGGCTTTGAATGCAGCTTGGAATGCAGCATCTCAGGATATGTATGCAGCACAACAGCAAGCTGGCGGCGGGGAGCAGCCACAAGGCGGTGCGCAAGGTGGCGCAGAGCAAGCCTCTCAAGAACCACAAGACGTAGAGTTCGAGGAGGTTAAGTAATATTTCCTTGCATAGCGAGATGGCTTTGATGCCTCTCGCAGCAAACTTAAAAAGGCAAGTCC
>CAYJLL010000193.1:0-3262 GCA_964370955.1 uncultured Rikenellaceae bacterium
ACGGATATCAACTACCTAGCGAGCATAGACACAGAACGACTGTGGGATAATCTGATGAACCAATTTAGCTATGGAAACTTGAAGGACTCGAGCGTTTATGCAGATACCTTCGTACACAACACCCTCGAGGTGTCGCGCCTGCGCAATACATTCGCTCAACTAGCAGATGGACTTATGGCTCAAGGCGACACAGTGCGTGCGGTGGAGGCTCTAGATCGTGCGATGGTTGAAATGCCAACATCTCAGATGCGTTTTGATTCAGACATCATATCTATAGTAGCGGCTTATTGGCGTGCTGGCGAAATCGAAAAAGGCGATGCTCTAGCTGTTGCCTATGGTCTTAATGAAGCAGACTACCTTGATTACTATACTCGCTTTTAGGGGAATAAAGCCTATTTGGTGGAGCGCTTCGCCTTCGATCGCCTGCGCAACATCAATGGACTAGTTCAGGAGGCTCTGCAATATGGTCGCCATGATATTTTCAACCAGTTTAATAAGTACACTCAGTTGGAGGTGCCTGAAATATCGCCTCTAGAGCAAGGATCAATTGAATTGGAGTAATTCTCACCTTCTTGCGAATATCTTAAAAATAAAAGAGGTCGTCTACTTAAATAAATAGTAGACGACCTCTTTTATTTCTGTTGCTAAGTTAGAAATGCAGTAGAGTCTTTAGATCAGGCCAAGTTCGGCTGATATTTCTAGCATGCGGCGTATGGGTTTTTCGGCGTTCACTCTAAGAGTCTCTTCCATCTCCACCGCAGGGGATAGAGTCTCAAGCGAGCGTGCAATTTTCTCAAGAGTGTTGAGCTTCATGTATGAGCAATCATTGCAGCCGCAGGTGCTATCGAGCGGAGGAGCAGCCAAAAATTCTTTCTCAGGCGAGCTTAGGCGCATTTGGTGGATGATGCCGCTCTCGGTGGCGACAATAAACTTCTGCGCATTGTCCTTTTTAGAGAAATTCAGTAGTGCAGCTGTCGAACCGATATGATCGGCAACCATTAGTATGGTTTGATTGCATTCGGGGTGAGCCAAAATCTTTGCATCGGGGTGGAGGTTCTTTAACTCAAGGATGCGCTCAAGCGAAAACTCTTGGTGAACGTGGCAAGCACCATCCCAAAGAAGCATCTCACGCCCACTTTGCGCTGAGACATAAGATCCTAGATTGCGGTCGGGGCCAAAGATGATTTTCTCGCCCTCTGGCAAGCTACACACTATCTCCACGGCGTTTGAAGAGGTGACGATAATATCCGAAAGTGCTTTGACCGCCGCCGTAGTATTCACATAGGAGATCACTGTGTGATCGGGGTGCTTGTTGACGAATTTCTCGAATTCATCGGCAGGACAGCTATCAGCAAGTGAACAACCAGCCTCCATATCGGGGATAAGTACAGTTTTCTCGGGCGAAAGTATCTTTGCGGTCTCGCCCATGAAATGCACCCCTGCAAAGAGGATAACATCGGCGCTTGTTGTGGCGGCCTTTTGGGCCAAAGCTAGCGAATCGCCCACGAAATCTGCCACATCCTGAACCTCGCCCGTGGTGTAGTAGTGAGAGAGGATAATGGCGTTGTGCTGCTTTTTGAGCTCTTGTATTTTTGTGATTAACTCCATTTTACGTATATTTGTAGGAGGCTTAGATTTTTTTGGAGCCTCTTATGTTATAGTTGGTCACAAAATTAGTTATTTTTTAGATATTCACCCAATGCAAGGAGATTTTACACGGCGATATTTTAGACCCTTGCTGCTTTTACTGTTTCTGTGTGGGGCTGTGGTGTGGTTTTTAGCTCGCCATAGAGGCTTAGAGTCTTCAGATGGTGATCATCTTGGTTGGGCAAATGGTCAGCTGCACCTGAAGGATTCGCTGTCTCGCGCGAAAGATAGCCTACGCCTAGAGAGAGCAAAGCAATGGGAAGAGCGCAAGGCTCAGTGGGATGCTCAATGGGATGCGCGTAGAGCGGCTTTCGATGCCCCAGTTGAACTAAATACTGCCAGCGAGGAGGAACTCACAAAACTCAAAGGCATAGGACCCAGTCGAGCTAAAGCGATAGTTGAGTATCGCCAGCGTTTGGGTGGTTTTATCTCTTTGGAGCAACTTCGAGAGATTAGGACTCTCCCCAGAGAGCTTTTAGATGAGCTGGATGATAAATTTTTGCTTGATACTATGGTAATTAGAAAAATAAATATTAACTTTGCAACCCAAAACGCCCTCAAAGCGCATCCATATATAAGCGAAAATATTGCTCGTCGGATAGCGAAAGGGATTAAAATGAAAGGAGTTATAGTTAACTATCAGCAATTAATAAAGAGCGACATATTAACACCGAAGGAGGCACGAAAGATTGCCCCCTATCTCCTGTATGACACCGTGGCATACTCTAAACTCCCTCGCGGTAAAACAAAATTAAAATAACGATAAAAAAAGAATAGCTATGATTATCATGCAAGTAAAAGGGGGCGAACCTATCGAAAGAGCCCTTAAGAAATTCAAACGTAAATACGAAAAAACTGGTGTTGTTAAGCAATTGCGCGCTCGTCAATTCTTCACAAAGCCATCGGTTAAAAACCGTCTAGCGCGTGCAAAAGCAATCTATGTGACTGCAATGCAGCGTGAGCAAGACATCTAGAAAGTCTTCGCTTTTAAGCTTTAAAGCCGTCATTGGAAATTCAATATTTCCAATGACGGCTTTTTTGTTTCTTGTGGTTTACGCTCAGGTAATCTATTGTTCGTATTTTTTGCGAAGATAGTCTATGCCTGCCGCACCCGTGGGAGCGGTAAGAATTATAGAGGCGATGGCCACGGTGAGAACGACCTCTCCGCAGGGTAATCCCATTGCTAGGGGGATACCTCCGATGGCTGCCTGAACTGTGGCTTTTGGGGTGAAGGCTACCATGCAAAACACTCTATCGCTCAGATTTAGGGAGCTGCCCATGGTCGAGATCCATACTCCTGTCATGCGAAATATTAGTGCCATTGCGATGATAGCTGCTGCGCTCCAACCCAGTTCGCCGAGGTAATTTAGATTTAGCGATGCGCCAACTAGTGTGAATAGGATAATCTCAGCCCCTACCCATAGCTTGTTAAACTTGGGAGAGATGCGGCTCGCTAGCAGTGGATAGCGGTTCAACAGCATGATCCCCATGGTCATCACAGCGAGCATAGAGGAGAAAGGGATATTCTCAGATAGGTAGTCTTCGGCTCTTAGAAATAGAAACCCGAGGCTTAGAAGTAGTAGCACCTTTAGCGAGTCACGCATGTGTACTTTCT
>CAYJLL010000194.1:0-3228 GCA_964370955.1 uncultured Rikenellaceae bacterium
CTGCACCTGGGCCTCAAACTTTCCTCTATCCTGATAGCCCATTCTCACTCTTCTATCCTCGCCCTCTAGGGTTTCATTGAGTTCCACTGCATATTCCTGTAGGGTATTTTTAAGACGATTGAACACCTCAATAGTAATATCATAGACCTCCTGTTTTATTGAGGTTTTTGTTTTGAGTAGTTCTATTATTTTATCACGCTTTGACATAAAAGTTATTGTTAAGTTTGGGTTTAGATTTTTAAAGATTTATAACACTTTGACGTATCTTCACGAGCCTTTCCAATAGAGGTTTTGCAAGATCAAGAGCCAACATATTCGCTCCATCACTTTTTGCCTTCGATGGGTCGGGGTGGGTCTCCATAAACAAACCATCTGCGCCAGAGACCACAGCACAACGAGCAATGGTTTCGATGAGTTGAGGTTGACCCCCAGTTACACCACTTGTTTGGTTGGGTTGTTGGAGTGAGTGGGTAATATCCATCACAACGGGATGACCCATTGCCGCCATGGTTGGAATGCCTCTAAAATCGACAATCAAATCCTGATAACCGTAGTTCACTCCTCGATCCGTAAGCATCACATTTGGATTACCAGCCTCAAGCACTTTTGCTGCTGCAAAAGCCATAGATTCAGGTGCAAGGAATTGTCCTTTTTTAATATTCACCCATTTGCCTGTTTGAGCAGCGGCTAGCAAAATATCGGTCTGACGACACAAGAAGGCGGGAATCTGCAGAACATCCACATACTGCGCAGCCATAGCTGCTTCTTCTGCTGAGTGAATATCTGTGACGGTTGGAATATTAAATTTCTGTCCTATCTCGGCTAATATTTCCAGAGCTTGCTGATCGCCTATGCCCATAAAAGAGTCCAATCGACTACGGTTTGCCTTGCGATAGGATCCCTTGAAAAAATAGGGTATCTCTAGCTCCGAGCAGATATCGACCATACGCTGGGCTATCTCCATCGCATTTTCGCGGCTCTCAATAACACAAGGGCCTGCGATCAAAAAAAAGTTATTCTTAGGGTTAAGTGGTAGTTCCATTTGACTTAAATATATTTTCTCTTAAAATTTTAAAATTTCTTGTTCCACAATCGCTCCATTCTCTCTTTGAGTTGGGCCTCTGCATTATTCTGGGCTGGTTGCCAAAATTGAGAATTCTCTAGACCCTCGGGCATAAACTCCTGAGGAGCGAAATGCTCGGGGTAGTCGTGGCTGTATTTATAACCATCGCCATAGCCCAAATCTTTCATCAGGCCAGTGGGAGCATTACGAATATTCAAGGGCACGGGGCGATACTTATCTTTCGAGACAAATTGCATAGCGGCATTGATTGCCATGTAAGCAGAGTTGCTCTTTGGCGAACACGCCAAATAGATGGTCGCCTCGGCCAGCGGAATACGAGCCTCAGGCATGCCAATATTGTGGACAGTCTCAAAAGCTGCATTTGCAATCAGAAGTGCGTTTGGGTTTGCCAAGCCAACATCCTCTGAGGCTGATATCACCAACCTTCGGGCAATGAATCTAGGCTCTTCGCCTGCTGCTAGCATTCTCGCTAGATAATAGATTGCAGCGTTTGGATCGCTCCCACGAATGCTTTTGATAAATGCTGATATTACATCATAGTGCTCCTCACCGTCTTTGTCATAGCGAATAGCATTTTGCTGCAAGGCGTCGGTTACACTTTGATCGTCCAAAACCACCGGATCGCTATAAGCCCCAACAACAGTCTCTAGAATATTTAGCAGACGGCGAGCATCGCCACCAGCAAAATTAAACATCGCTGTGGTCTGAGAGATCGTGATATCACGAGAGCGCAGATAGTCGTCACGCTCCAAAGCATTTTCCAACAAAGAGAGCATATCGCTATCTCCCAAGGGCTTTAACACATAGACATTACAACGCGAAAGCAGTGGTTTGATCACCTCGAAAGATGGATTCTCGGTGGTTGCACCAATCAGCGTTACCACACCCTGCTCGACAGCCCCTAGGAGTGAATCTTGCTGGGATTTGTTGAAACGGTGAATTTCGTCGATGAAAAGAATTGGGGGTTGGGAATTGAAAAAAGTTGAACTTTTCGCCTTCTCGATTACCTCTCTTACGTCTTTCACCCCAGCATTAATGGCCGAGAGTGTAAATTGCGGACGGTTCATAGCCTTTGCCATGATATTTGCAAGAGTGGTTTTACCTACCCCTGCGGGCCCCCATAAAATAAACGAAGGCAAGGCTCCCTGCTGAATAAAACGCTTAAAAATCTGCACAATATGCTCTTGCCCCAAATAATGATCTAGGGAAGCAGGGCGCATGCGTTGAGCCAGCGGTATGTTGGGCAAGGGAATTTCCATTGAAAGCCAAAGTTATAAAAAATCTTTGGAATTTTCGCACTCTTATCTATAATTTATTTAATTTTGCACACTTCAAAGACCGATTCTACAATGAGAGCTATACTAATATTCTTACTTTTCTTCGCCAGCAACTTTGCCCATTCCCAAGTGCATAAAGATTTATCTCCAACTGAACTCAGGGAGATCAATCAATATATAATGGAGCGCATGGGGCGCACCCCTAAGATGTTCTATCCGTGGGAAGCCGCCACGATTGTACCTGTGAAGCTAACTCGCGCAGTGGCATCACTTGGGCGAGTGGATCTACATTTTGACAAGGCTATCTCTCGTATTTCCATTCGTGAAGACCTCCTAAGAGATTGGCAAAATGCCGTAAGAGATTCACTTGGAACGCCCTATAAGGATGCTACAATTGGATTTTATGCAGGAAACGTGCCTCTGCAACGCTACATTCCAAACCTCCACAGAGACAGTGTTGCGCAAGATCAAAAACGCCTAAAAAAGCCCTCGTCCATCACCCCTTTAGTTCGCAGGCTTGACTCCCAAACCCCAAAACAAGGCCTCGCTGGCAGACAAATCGCCCTCTGGCCTAGCCATGGCTACTACTACGACAACAAGGAAGATAGATGGATGCTCCAACGCCCTGCGCTCTATGGCACTATCGAGGACGTTCACAGTTATCTCTACACCAACGAATACCTGATCCCTATGCTAGAGAAAGCGGGGGCTGTAGTAATTTCAGCACGCGATCGTGACACCTCACGCCTAGAGATTATCATAGACAAAGACCTCAGCCGTGGTGCAAAAACCAACCTAAGATTTAGCGAGGGTTTCCAAGAAGCAGAGGGTGGGTTCATGTGGAAAGACACTCTCGGGGATGGTGAC
>CAYJLL010000195.1:0-3145 GCA_964370955.1 uncultured Rikenellaceae bacterium
AGCTTCGCCCCAGCGACTACGAGCCGTAGCAGCGAATATTCGCTAAGCTGCTCCTCTAGCATAGATGCTTGACACCCACTAGTGCACGCCATGAAAAGACAAACAAAAAAGAGAAACCCTCCTTGGTTAAAGAACCTGAAACAGACTAAAAAAGAAGATTTCCGCTGTTTCAGGGGTTTGACCATAAGAAAAAAAACTAAGTGCGAGCGGACGCTGGCGAATATCTAGTGAGAGACGAGTCGTAAAAGACGCTTTGCGTCCAATAGACGGGCGCACGCCCCCAATCGGGGCGATCGTCTTTAACTAAAGTTAAATTCGTTCCATGCCCCGTGCGGTGCACTCTAAGAGCTAAACTCGTATGAATAAATCCATCGCAAGTGCCGCTGGCACCAGGGCGTACGCTCCCCACACAGGAGGCGCGAGCCGCACGGGCAGTCCTGCTCTTCGTTTCACTATGAACCGCACTCCCCCAGCGCGCACCCGAAAAGAGAATCTTGCAAAACAAGTCATAAAGACGATATGCACCCCATAATAGAGCGACACTCCCCTTATGGGAGATTGGCTCTATGAAGAACAAAACACTCCCCCAGCGCACGCCTTAAGCGCCCATAAAAGTCAAAGCAACACTCGCAATAAGGGCTAAACAAAAAATCGGCACCCACATAAATGTGAATGCCGACCTCCTAAAAAACTATTATAAAAAACAGAAACTTAGTTCTGCGCTGCGGGGCGTGTCATTTTGTAGCGACCACCTTTCCAGTCCTTATCCCAAGTATTGCGGATAGGGTGAGCCTCAGAGTTTAGAACCCATTCATCAAAGCTGAATGTTCCCTCTGGTGCGAAGAATAGGTAGCAGTACTTCATTGTTTCGGCAAAGAAGAAACTCTCAAGAGTATCCCAATACTCCTTGGTGCGGACGTCTTGCACGTGAACATAACCATTATCTACTTGGCAGTATTTCTCGATCGATTCGAACATAGTCTTACCCATTTGGTAGTACTCATCCTTGCCAGTTGCTGCATAGTTATAGTAAGCAGCCTCGATTGCCTCAGGACGAATCATATAGTATGGAGAAAGTACTTCCATGGTCGAGTAGTCTATGCTCTCTGGCTCGATGCCGTGAAGTTGCCACATTTTGAAGATCGATTTTTGCAGTTTTTCTGCGCGCTCGTTGTCGCCCTCAAGAATCAAGCAACCACCCCAGAAGCAATCCAATGCACCAAAATAAGTGTGCATCATCTCGCCTGTATTCATATCAGCACGACCAATCCAGTAGCCCGTTGGAGCATCGTGGCCTAGGTGCTCATTGATGGCATTGTAGCTCACCTCCCACATATCTTTGAAATCCTCATCGCCAAATAGGATGTAGGCCTTAAGTAGATACTCATAAAACGCAT
The DNA here is from genome assembly GCA_964370955.1 of uncultured Rikenellaceae bacterium. Lineage (GTDB taxonomy): Bacteria > Bacteroidota > Bacteroidia > Bacteroidales > Rikenellaceae > Mucinivorans. The sequence continues at coordinate 1,398 of CAYJLL010000195.1, forward strand.
CGATACCACCCGAGATATGCGCTTGGGTGTCTGTCCACTCGCCTGTGTCACAGCTGATTTGACTACCCACAAGACCAGTCTTTCCACGGCGTTCAAACACTGCCTGTACACCTTTTTTAGATAGGTCGTAATATTTTGGATCGCCCGTAAGTTTACTCAAAAGACCATATTCGAGCATCATACAACCCACCTCGCAAGGATTGGTTCCATTACCTGAAATCTCTCCGGTGCGCAGATTAACCATACGATAAGGGATACCCGTTGGGGTATCAAACACTGGCATCAAACGATCGCCCAAGTCTTTCGCTAGGTCCAAAAATCGCTGATCGCCATCGAGTTGATATGCAGAAAGTAATCCTCCGACCAAACGGATAGCAATCTCAAATTGCTGAACTTCCATATCCAAATCAAAGTTAAGATCATTAAAAATCATCTCTTCGGCTTGTTCTTTAAGGCTATCCAAGCCCATAAGGTGCATGGTGCTATAAGCATCCACTGGAGTCATCAAAAGAGAATGACTATACCAGTTGTGACCTTTTTCAGCTATCGGATTCACCGCATCCATGCCCTTAGCATAATTCATATACGCATTCCATCCTTTCACAAAAGCGGATTTTACTTTTTCCGCCATCACCTCTTTTTCGCTAGGCGCTTCGGTTTTTGTGGCACAGCTGGTGATCAAAAGCGTCATGCACGAAAGCAATAGCAACAATTTGTTTTTCATCTTGAGTAAATTAAGTTTAGTTGAGTTTTTGATAACGCACAAAGATAACATGAAATCATATCATTACACAAAAACAGCAGAACAAACCTCAAAATAGAGGAATATTCTGCTGTTTTAACGTTAAAATGCGATGCTATTGCGAGGGGTAGCGTAAGCACATAGTCAACTAAAAACCTTTAGTTAGTGCGACTTGTGTTGACTTTGAGCTCAGACTATAAACAATTCAAGCAACTCGCAAAGCCACTAGAAATCGCTAGGGACTATTATACCAAATTCTTTATCGGCATCCCAAAGCCACACTTTGGAGTTTGCTTTTACGACCTCCACCGAATAAGTGCCTGAATAAGAGTCTACGTTTGTTTGAATTTGGATATCTTGACTTGAACCCACTGATAGGTTTGCTGAAGAGAATACCACATGCCAATAGTTACTTTGATCGTCGTTTTGGATGCGATAAATCAGACCTGAGGAATGGACAACAATCTGATCTTTATATTCTTCATACACTCTAATTTCACTACTCTGGTCATAGAATCCAAACTCTCTCTTTCCCATAAATTGCTCCTGAGGAGTATCATCATCGTCATCGTCTCCACCAGAGAGTCCTGCGTCGCAGCTCACTAGGCTAAGTGTTGAGAAAATCATCAAGGCCCATAGCCAGAAATTTATATTTAATTTATTTTTCATGCTTGCAATATTTTTTAATCTCGTTAATTGGTAAGTTTCTATATCTCTATGGTTCGGGTGATGGTTTCACTAGTACCATCGGCATATTCGATAACCAAAGTAAAGGAGTTTGGACCTTCTAAAAGAATTGGTACATACTCATGAGTATAGGTGATATCAATGGGGCCACTTCCGTCCAATTGCATATCTATTATCTGCACTCGTACAGGCGGCTCTTGGGTGTTGTTGTAGCTAAGCATATATCTGCCATCACCCAAATCTACTACCTTCATAGCACTAAATGGTGCTGAGAATGCAGGAGTTGAGAATTCCAAGGACTTAGCATCCCCAGCAACTC
>CAYJLL010000196.1:0-3064 GCA_964370955.1 uncultured Rikenellaceae bacterium
ATTGGCTTAACAACTCGACAATAGTAGGACAAGGGAGCATCACTCCTTATGTTTTGTATGACGTGACAATGAAACATGGTGTAACTGAGTCGTATAACTCTAAATCACTATTCGACCCCTCACCTCTAGGGTTTATGATGCCCTCAAGAGACTCATTCCTTGATTGGAACTCTAGCACTCTTAAATTTGACGTCCCTAAACCTATGCAATCTGCTACTGTATATAGAAGTTTTGCATACTTTTACTTCGCCGGATTTAGAACAAGTGCTGGCGGTCTAATAAGAACAGGTAAGAACAATGCTTATGGAGTTTTCCTCAGAACAAACATGCCCGATCAGTACTGGGCAACTAAGGCTGCTTCAATTACGGGCTCATACACGTATTCAGCGCCAAGTATAGTCGCTGTATTCGGTACGGCTGCATCGGGTGGTGCTATCCAACTACGCCCCGTAACACAATTTAGATACAATTAAACTGCACTCAGTTTATGAAAACAAGAGGGATAATTTGTAGATTTTGCAAGTATCCCTCTTTTTGTATATATTTGCAAAACTTTTTATAAACAAAGCACTATGAAAAACCCCAACGAAGTAGTCGAATTTACATATTCTATCGCCAAAAAAAAGTGCAGCTATCCACTGCCTAAAGTCCTAATACTTAGTATTCTTGCAGGCGCATATTTATCTATGGGGGCAACGCTCTCGATAATGAGTGGCTTTGGATTTGAAGCAATATCAGAGGGCAACTACGCGCTAAATAAAATATTTATGGCGGCAACCTTCCCCCTAGGACTGATTCTGATTATTATCATGGGAGCTGACCTTTTCACAGGCAACACCGCCTCACTGATTCCTGCCGCTATGACACGCCGAGTTAGCGTGAAAGCCGTTCTTCGCAACTGGGGGTTGGTCTGGGTTGGCAACTTTGCTGGCACTCTATTGTTCGCCTACTTATTTGTCCATCTAACAGGAGTATTGGATAGTGAACCTATGCGCGAGGGCTTGGAAAGTGTAGCAATGGCGAAATGTTCGAATACTTTTGGAGTAACATTCCTAAAGGGAGTGGCTGCTAACTGGTTCGTTTGCTTGGCTGTATGGATGGCGTATTCCTCAGATACTATTATGGGTCGAATTGCTACGCTATGGCTGCCTATATTTGCATTCGTATCGCTAGGCTATGAGCACAGTATCGCCAATATGTTCTTTATCCCTATGGCTATGTTCCAGGGTGCCGATATTAGCGTGAGCGAGCTATTCACCAGCAATCTTATCCCTGCCACTTTGGGTAATATTCTCGGGGGTGCATTATTTGTCGGCTGTGTGCATGGCTATCTCTTTGGGAACAAGACAAACAAATAATAGGCATTCGGGCAAGTCATTCAAGCAAGGCTGAAGTGCTAGCTTTGCAGGGCAAACATTTGATCTGATTTAGCAAGGCGAATTGTAGAGGCAAAGATAGATCACCGCCTCGTGCGGGCACGCACAGCAGGGCGTACGCTTCCCCCACGGGAGCCCTGCTCTCTTGCGAGATCAGTTCTACCCGCAGCGTACACCATTAAAAATGCGTACCATAACTGTGCGTACCGCACCCCATCGGGGAGCGCGGCTTTTGCCTAAAGGCAAGTCTTACCCTCCCCTACGGCATGCTAGAACAAAGACACTGTTAGAGTTAAATGGTGAATGACGCTTAGCGTCCTTTGATTATGGAGTAGCGCCAAGTGGCAGCAATGAAGCCGATAAGTGTCAGCACCCACAGCGTATTCCATTGGTTCAGCACATCCACGAACCCCACTCCAACACTCTCTAGCGCCACATAGCCTTCTATGGCCGAAGTGCTAGGTATCAACTTTGATAGCCACACCAAGTAATCGGGCATTCCTTCCACTGGCCACGATATACCCGAAAGGAAAAGAAATGGGATAGAGGTAAAGAATATATACAGTAGCGATGATTCGCTCTGTTTGAAAAAGCTAGAGATAAACACCCCGATAAATGCTGAGCTCAAAATATAGGGTACAATAAATATCATAAGTTCAACCACCTGTCCATTATCGACCAAGTTAAACAGCGGAAATATCCCAGCCACAACAACTGCCCAAGTAAAAATATTACTCAAAAAATAGTAGAGCGAGCGTCCCAACACTAAGCCCACAGCACTACGTCTGCGGCCATCAAGAGCATAGAGCATCAATCGGCGAGCTTTGTACTGCGAGAGCTTACCCCACGCCATCCCACACGCCATCAAAATAGTCTGTTGGATGATAAGAATCAAAATAGCTGGCATCACAAAAGAGCCATATCCTTGAGAGTGATTATACAGAAAGCTTGAGGAGTAACCAACGGGTTGGCTCATAAACTGCGCCTGCGCGGCACTAGCTCCCCCAAGTTCATAGCGTTGAAGTTTAATTCTTTTATTAAAATCCATCATCACCGCATTGGTTGCCATAAAAAATTGCTTGTAGGCAAGGAAGTAGCTCGCATCGCTATAGGAGCTAAAATAGGCAGTTTGATTGGTGAGTAGATTCTTCTCGAAATCCTTTTGAATATAAAGTATAGCATACGCCTCTCTTTCAAGGAGTTCCCTTTTAGCTGTGGCGAGGTTCGATGCACGAGAGACTATCTCGATGGCAGGCGAGGCCTCAATAGCACGTATAAATTCACGGCTTTTAGAGCTATTATCCATATCGACCACCACCGCTGGTACTTGTTCTAACACCTCGGGTGAGTAGGCATAGGTGTAGATCATACCATAGATCAAAATAGCAGCCGAGGCCACTAGAAAAATACTAAAGTCATGTAACACGATGCGAGCCTCGCTCAGGAAACTTTCTTTTATGTCGCTTAAAAATTTTGCCATATTCTCTATAGTCTCATTTATTTTCCGCCTATCCCAAGTTTCATTTCTTCCTTATCCTCTAATAGTCTGAAGAGTTTAGGCGTTACTAATATCCCCACTACGATATATACCAATAGTATCGCCAAATTATCCAACGAGAACCACCATTGCGCTCCTCGCATCACATCCACATAGCCCTTGAGGTAGTGGGTGAAAGGGAAAATATGCG
>CAYJLL010000197.1:0-3061 GCA_964370955.1 uncultured Rikenellaceae bacterium
GAGTCCCTTCATCCGCACCAAAAAGATGCTTATCGAAAGATGAGCATCTTTTTTTTTGTTTACCATTCAGGGTGCACCGCACGGGGGACGCATAGCGCCTTATGCGACTCGTCTTCACTAGATCTTCGCCAGTGCGGCTCGCACAAAAAAAATCGCAAGCATCATAAAAGACACTTGCGATTAAAAGTTTATTTCGCTTGAAAAGACGAGCAGTGCGTCTTATTTAATACGCTCATAGTACTCACGAGTGCGAGTATCAACACGAATTTTCTCACCATTTTGGATAAACAAAGGCACACGGATAGTCGCCCCTGTCTCAACCTCAGCAGGTTTAAGCGCGTTAGACGAAGCAGTATCACCTTTGATTCCTGGTTCAGTGTACACGATTTCCATATCCACGATAGGAGGAAGTTCGGCAGTTAGAACCATATCTTTCTCGGTGTGGAACATAACCTCAACCACCTGACCCTCTTTCATAAGGTCTGAGTTATTGATCAATCCACGATCAATCTGAATCTGGTCGAAAGTTTCAGTGTGCATAAAGTTACAACCCATATCATCCTCATAAAGGAACTGATAAGGACGACGCTCTACACGTACAGGCTCGATTGCCACACCCGCAGTGAAGGTGTTATCGATGGTACGACCATTCTCTAGGTTCTTTAGTTTTGTGCGCACGAAAGCAGGACCTTTACCTGGTTTAACGTGTTGGAACTCAACTACCACATAGGTTTTGCCGTTGAACTCAATGCACATTCCGTTTTTCAAATCAGCTGTTGTTGCCATTTTTGTCTTTTATTTTAGTTATTATTTTGTTGTTTCTTGTATTACAAACTCACGCAAAGGAGGGGCTCTTAAAACTCTCCGTTGGCGTGTTTTTCTCTCAACACTTTGATCATATCGTCGACCATCGCATCCAAGCTCCATTTAGGATTCCAACCCCATTCACCTCGAGCCACCGAATCATCCATCTCATCTGGCCATCCATTCGAGATGTGATCTTTCACTGGATCCACCTGATATTCCCACTCAAAGGTAGGGATACGCTCTTTTATCTTATTGAAGAGTATCTCGGGAGAGAAACTCATTGCTGTTACATTATACCCATTGCGAGTGGCAAGGCTATCATTTGGAGCGATCATCAGATCGTGCAGCGCATCCATCGCATCGGGCATATACATCATATCCATAAAACGATCAGATGGCACAGGACAGATAAATTTCTCACCCTTCACTGCGCTATAAAACACCTCAACAGCATAGTCAGTAGTTCCACCTCCTGGCAATTTAGTATTAGAGATCAAACCTGGGAAACGCACCGAGCGAGCATCCACACCGAAGTTCTCCCAATAGTAGTTACCCAACAATTCGCCAGCAACCTTGCAAATACCATAGATAGTATTTGGGTGCATAGGAGTGTTTTGTGGGGTTTGTGCCTTAGGGGCATCAGGGCCAAACGCTCCGATTGAAGAGGGCGTAAACACAGCACACTTATATCTTTTCGCCACCTCGAGGCAATTCATCAGTGCACCCATATTCACATTCCACGCCATTTCAGGCGAAGCCTCACCGCGAGCCGAAAGCATCGCCACAAGGTTGTAGATAGTGTCAATCTGATGTTTCTCGACTGCCGCTTCGAGCTTTCCTCTATCGAGCACGTTTAATTTCAACGAATACGGATCATTAGGATCATTCTCTAGATCCGTTGCAATAACATTCTGCTGGCCATAGATCCCTCTCAAGAAATCTTTCAATTCAGTTCCAATCTGACCTGAGGCGCCAACAATTAGAATTTTTTTCATATTTTTTGTGACATTTTACTGTGAAACGTGCACAAAGTTAGTGATATTTTATTTACATTTGTAGTACACAAGTGATAATTTTATATCCAAACTAACAAAACAAACCCAAATAAATCTAATTACCCTGATGAAAGTAAAAGAATTAATGCTGCAGCTTGCTGCAAAACACCCTGGTGAGAAAGAATATCTACAGGCCGTCGAAGAAGTAATGATCTCGGTGGAGGAGGTGTACAACATGCACCCAGAGTTCGAGGCAGCTAGAATTGCGGAGCGAATTGTTGAGCCCGATCGCATTTTCACTTTCCGAGTGACATGGGTGGACGACCAAGGCATACCCCAAACCAACCTTGGCTATCGTGTGCAGTTCAACAATGCCATTGGTCCCTATAAAGGTGGTCTGAGATTCCACCCCTCGGTGAATCTCTCTATCCTTAAGTTCTTGGGCTTTGAGCAATGTTTCAAAAATGCCCTAACAACTCTTCCTATGGGCGGAGCTAAGGGAGGTTCGGATTTTGCTCCCAAAGGCAAGAGCGACGGTGAGATTATGCGCTTCTGTCAAGCCTTTATGACCGAACTATGGAGATATATTGGCCCCGAAACCGACGTTCCAGCTGGCGACATCGGAGTGGGAGGCCGTGAGATAGGATTCCTCTATGGAATGTACCGCAAACTCGCTCGCGAGAACACAGGAGTGCTCACGGGCAAAGGCATGAGCTACGGAGGTTCGTTGATTCGCCCCGAGGCTACAGGCTTTGGTGCGGTGTATTTCTTGCGTGAGATGCTCGAGAGGCGTGGCGAGACCCTCAAGGGCAAGACCATCTCTTTGAGCGGTTTTGGCAATGTGGCATGGGGAGCAGCCCTCAAGGCTACTGAACTGGGCGCTAAGTGTGTAACTATTTCAGGTCCCGATGGCTATATCTATGACCCAGCGGGTCTGGACGCTCGCAAGATAGACTACCTACTAGACCTTCGTGCAACAAATAATGACATTGTGGCACCCTACGCCGAGAAATTCGAAGGCTCGCAGTTCTTCGCGGGCGAGAAACCATGGTCGGTGAAAGTGGATATCGCTATGCCTTGTGCAACTCAAAACGAGCTAGGCGAAGAGGATGCTAAGATGCTAGTTGCCAATGGAGCTCAGATTGTAGCCGAGGTCTCAAATATGGGATGTACGCCCGAGGCTATTGAGGTTCTTCTAGGGGCTAAGGTGCTCTATGGCCCTGGTAAGGCTGTCAATGCAGGGGGTGTTGCAACCTCAG
>CAYJLL010000198.1:0-3015 GCA_964370955.1 uncultured Rikenellaceae bacterium
GTGCATTGCTCGGTGAAGATTGGCTGGTTCGACCAGAATATCTTTCTGCCTATCCCTTGGTGCTGAATTATCATCAATAACAATAAAAGCTGCTCCGCGAGCAATCATATCCACGCGCCCAACCAGTTTATGGAGTTGAGCACGAGTGAATCTATAGTTCGAGCGGTCAATTTTCTCAATCACTCCATCGCCCTGCAGTTCGTCCAGAAGAATCTGCACCAGATCTTTAGCTTCACCTCCAGAAAGCCCCACACGCGAGGTTGCCTGCTTAATATTGTAGGTCTGTTGGGGGTTGCGCTCAAAGAGCTTAAAAAGCATGTGTTTTACCTCTTGTGGTTCGATGCTTGGTTGGGGAGTTTTTGATTTCCTACTCATCGTATAATTCTTTCTTTTAAATCAAAAAATCACCTAAACGTCCAACAACTAGACATTTAAGTGATTTTTTATGTAGTACTTAGTTTTCTATTCTAAAATTGGGCATCAATTCATCATCTTAAGCATCAATTTTCGCATATTTTGCGTGTCGTTCGATAAATTCACGACGTGGTGGCACTTCATCGCCCATCAACATCGAGAAAATACGATCTGCATCGGCAGCATTGTCAATGGTCACTTGACGCAAAATTCTATTTTCGGGGTCCATAGTGGTATCCCAAAGCTGTTTGTCGTTCATCTCACCCAGACCTTTGTAACGCTGGATGTGAACTCCCTGAGTTCCAAATTCAGCAACAGTTTCCTCTCGCTGCTCTTCGTTCCAGCAGTATCTCTCACGCTTACCTTTACTTACAAGATATAGCGGTGGAGTAGCGATATACAAGTGACCTTTCATGATCAAATCGTTCATATAGCGGAAGAAGAAAGTCATAATTAGGGTTGCAATGTGGCTACCGTCCACATCGGCATCGGTCATGATAACTACTTTGCCATAGCGAAGTTTGCTCATATTAAGAGCTTTCGAGTCTTCCTCTGTTCCGATGGTAACACCAAGAGCAGTGAAGATATTGCGAATTTCCTCGCTCTCAAAGATCTTGTGTTCCATTGCTTTCTCGACATTGAGGATCTTACCACGAAGTGGCATAATCGCCTGGAAAGTACGGTCACGTCCCTGCTTGGCAGTTCCACCCGCCGAGTCACCCTCGACAAGGAACAATTCAGCTTTATCACGATCTCTCGAACTACAATCTGCCAATTTACCTGGCAGTCCAGCTCCCGAAAGAACAGTTTTACGTTGAACCATTTCGCGCGCTTTGCGAGCTGCGTGGCGAGCAGTTGCCGCTAGGACAACTTTTTGAACGATAGTTTTAGCAATCGCAGGATTCTCTTCCAAGTAATTACTCAAAGCAACCGAAACTGCTTGCGACACAGGGGTTTGCACCTCTGGGTTACCAAGCTTGGTTTTGGTCTGACCCTCGAATTGAGGCTCGGCAACCTTCACCGAAACAATTGCCGTAAGACCCTCACGGAAGTCATCGCCCGAGATATCTATCTTTAGTTTATCTAGAGCACCACTCTCACGAGCGTATTTGGTCAAAGTATTGGTTAGTCCACGACGGAAACCAGTTAGGTGAGTTCCTCCCTCGTGAGTATTGATATTATTCACGTAGGTGCGGATATTCTCTTTATAGTCAGTGTTATACTCAAGAGCAACCTCCACTGGGATACCACCATTTTCGCCCTCAAAGTAGATAGGCTCTGGGGTGATTACCTCACGAGCCTCGTCCATATAGCGAACAAACTCACGAAGACCATTTTCAGAATGGAAATACTCTGTTAGGTATTCTCCCGTTTCTTCATCTTTCTCGCGACGGTCTGTCAAGTTGATATGGATCCCTTTGTTAAGGTAAGCCAATTCTCTTAGGCGGTTAGCCAAGATATCAAACTTATAGGTTGTTGTTTGAGTAAAGATCTCTGCATCAGGCTTAAACGTCACGGTTGTACCCGTCTCATTGGTTTCGCCCAAATACTCCAAATCAGTCTGAGGAGCACCTTTAGAGAAGACCATACGCTGGATTTTGCCAGCACGCTTCACTGTTGCCTCCAAACGAATTGAAAGTGCATTCACACACGACACACCCACACCGTGAAGTCCACCTGAGACTTTATAAGAGTCTTTATCAAACTTACCACCAGCGTGAAGCACCGTTAGAACCACCTCAAGAGCTGATTTCTGCTCTTTTTCGTGGAAGTCAGTGGGGATACCACGACCATCGTCAACAACTGTTATTGAGTTATCCTCATTAATTATCACATCTATCGCAGAGCAGTGACCTGCCAAGGCCTCGTCGATCGAGTTATCCACTACCTCATATACAAGGTGGTGAAGACCTTTCTCACCAACATCTCCAATATACATCGCAGGGCGCTTACGCACTGCCTCCAAGCCCTCTAGTACCTGAATACTGGAGGCCGAATATTCTCTTGATTGTTCTTCCTGAGCCATTAATTCCGTTTATCTATTTATCAAATAATTATACTCAACAAAGGTAAGCATTTTGTGGGGGAATTAAAAATTTTCCACCCTTTTTTATTGATTTACCCAAACACTCTCAAAGTAGCGCTCAAATATCTCACGGGCACTTTGAATTTCCTCGGGCGTATTCACCCTAAGACCTTTAAGCCTATAGGGCACACTAAGATTCTCATACTTGTGTTCACCAAGGCGATGATAGGGTAGGAGTTCGATTTTTTCTATCGATTGATAGTCTTTAAAATGCTCACACATAGCCTCGATATATTCTTTTTGCGAGGTTACAGTCGGCACCAAGACATAACGCAGCCAAAAAGGGATTCTTTTCGTCTCTAGATAGCTAGCAAAACTAAGAGTTTTAGCATTACCCACGCCCGTAAGCTCACGATGATGCAAATCATTAAAATGCTTGATATCCAACAGAACCAAATCTGTCATCGTCAGTAACTCCTGTACGCTTTCATTGAAAATCGATCCATTGGTATCCAAAGCAATATGAATCCCATTATTTTTCAACTCCCTGAACAACGGCACAAGCTCTTTTGCTT
>CAYJLL010000199.1:0-3009 GCA_964370955.1 uncultured Rikenellaceae bacterium
CTGACTGCTCAGGAGGGCAAAGAGAGGGTGCTGTGGGCGCCACACGTGTTCCACGACACGGGCAGCGACACTTGGCAGATGTTCTATAACGTGGGTAACATGCAGCCTCATGCACCAAACTATGCTAGTTGGGGTGGGCTGTGTAGAGCTGATTCGAGAGATATGTTCACTTGGGAGCGCCATCCGCTGAACCCTCTCTTTAGCGATGCTGGACATGCCCGTGATTCCTATTTGATGAAAGTGGGTGATATCTACCATTTCTATTACACCAGAACGGTGAGCGAGGTGGATCTACGCTCTTGCATTGCTCTGCGTACCAGCCCAGATTTGGAGCATTGGAGCGGAACGAAAGTGGTGCACATTCAGGATTATCCACCCAATGACTGGGGGGGAGACGCTGAAAGTCCCTATATCGTTAAGCGTGGGGATAATTACTACCTATTTATTTGCCTTGCAATGACTTCCTATGACCTCACGCATGTGTATTGGTCGAAAGATCCGACTAATTTCCCGATAGAAAACTTCGTGTGCGAGCTGCCTTTGCACGCTGCCGAGGTGATAGAGGTGAACCCCGATGAGTGGTATATCTCCAACACGGGATGGAATAAAAAGGGTGTGTACATTGCCCCTTTGAAGTGGGGAGAATTATAGAAAGGAAAGTATTTTTATATCCTAGTTTGAAGCACATTTACCGAGACTTTTTCGAGGTAAACGTGCTTTTTTTGATTAATTTTTTTGGAGAAAGAAATATTATTTCTACATTTGCAGTGTACTAGTAAACTAATACACTAAATAACGATAAAAGATACTAACCAAAAAAACTAATATAATGATTGAATTTAAACAAGTTACGCATTGCTATTCAGGGGGCAATATTGTGTTCGAGAATCTAGATCTAAAGATAAATGAAGGTTCAATTTATGGAGTTTTGGGGTGTAATGGAGTGGGGAAAACCACACTGTTGCGATTGATGTGTGGTTTGATCTTCCCCAGCGATGGCACTATTGACGTTTTGGGCTATGAGCCGCAAAAGCGCGGGGTAGAGATGTTGCAAGAGCTGTTTTTTGTGCCCGATGAATTTACATTGCCCAAGATTTCGGCAGTGGTCTATGGCAAACGCTACGGTAAATTCTATCCGAATTTTTCGATGGATCAATACCTCAATCTGCTCGAAGAGTTGGGCGTAGACAAGGCGATGTCGCTTTCGAAACTGAGCTTTGGTCAGCAAAAAACTGCATTCATTGCCTTTGCGATGGCGTGTAATACCCGTCTGTTGATTATGGACGAACCCACAAATGGCATAGATATTCCAACCAAGATGAAACTTCGAGGCCTTTTTGCCTCTATCTCGGGTGATGATCGCAGCATAATTATCTCTACGCACCAAGTGCGAGACCTCGAACAACTCATCGATAGTGTGGTGGTTTTGGACGGTGGTAAACTACTGCTGAATGCCTCGTTGTATGATATTTCCAAGCGTTTGGAATTTCGCCATATTATCCCCGATGACCAGCCATTGTATAGTTGCGAGACGCTTCAGGGTACCTATGGTTTTGTGGCAACGGAGGATGGCGCAGATTCGAGCTTTGATTTGGAGCACTTGTTTAATGCCGTGGTGAGCAACCCCGAGTATTTCACTACTAACTTCTAAACCCTCAAGAACTATGAAAGAAAAATTTTCAATGCGCAGATTCTTTCGCTTTCTGCTTTTGCAGCTTAGGTTGCATTCGCTTCAATTTCTTGTGGTCGCTTTGGTGATGCTGCTCATCACTCCGCTGTTTTATAATCTTGCCCGAGATCTATATAGCTCAGAGCCCACGAACTTTAATGCTTTTTTGAGGCTATCTACATTGGTGGTGTATAATGCTGTGATAGTGGTGATGCTCGTAAAGTTATTTCCTGAGTACTCCAAGCGAAGCTCTCAGTTTAATCTGCTGACAGTGCCTGTGAGTGTGAAGGAAAGGTTTGTCGCAAAGTTTATTATGACTGCTCTTTTGATTCTGCTCTTTATTGGTATCCAAAAGACCTATTTCGGTATATATAATACCGCTGCGCCTTTTGCGACTAAATACGACCATGATCCATTGGATTTTTTGCAAGTCAGAGGTCCTTACATAACGAGCGTCATATCATTTTTTGTCGTTCATGCGATTTTACTGCTCACCGTTGTAGTCAAGCATACAAGGGGTACTTTCGCTGCCATTGTCACCTGTATTGTTGCTACGCTTGTTTCTTTTTTGCTGCTAATGGCGGTGATGTATGTAGTGTATGAATTTCAAAGTTTATCTTCAAATATCGTAGATATTAGTTATGTCTTCGCGCCTTTTATGATTCTCTATATGATGATCCTTTATCGCCTTTGCTGGCGACTGTTCAAAGGGATTCAAATCTTAAAATCCACAAGGGTAAAAACCTCCAAAAATGTGTAATGCTATGAAAACGCAATTTTCTTTTTCCAGAGCCTTAGATTATCTGTGCTCACTAAAATTCTTCAATCTACGAGGATTACTGATAGTGAGCTTATTGATGTTGATCGTGCAAGGAGTTGTTATTTTTGTTCAGTATCTCATTTCGGATGAACAATCCAAGATAGAGAGTATTTCAACGGGTCTAGTTTTTGCTATGCTTGCTGTCACTGTGGATTTTATATTCTCAGACTACAAGCAAAAGCAAACCTCTCAAAACGCAATATTGTTGCCTGCGAACCAACTCGAAAAATTTGTTTCGCTGGTTACTGTTTCGGCGCTGTTGGGTTTATATCTAATGTTACTAGCTGACTTGGGTAGTCTTGCGGCGTTATATTTTTACCTAGAAATTCCATTTGAGCAAATTGATATTTACTCCAACTCAGATGAAGACTTTGAGATGATTTCAGTATTTCTTTTAGATGCTGCTCTCCATTCGATTGTTGTTTGGTCGACATTTAATAGGCAAGCTATGAGAGTGTTGAGCGTTGTTGTGGTGGTGTTGGCATTGTTGATGATTTTGGGATTCCTACTAATCGCAATA
>CAYJLL010000200.1:0-2997 GCA_964370955.1 uncultured Rikenellaceae bacterium
ACGTATACACAGAAGATGGCATTAGACAGGAAAATGTAAGCGCCAACGATAATGATTATTTACTAGAGTTTATGGTTGAATAATGTGTAACACGCTCAATTTACTGTATTTAAGAGAAACAAGGAGTAATATGTGAAATACATTAAAAAATTAACATATGAAAAAACCACTAATACTTACAGCACTTCTCTGTGCGATGCTTTCTTGTGGAGGAGGTGTTGAATCACAGATGGATAGCCTTATGGCACAAGAAATAAGCCTACCTCGCAAGGCGCAAACTACCTTTGCGGGGAAAGATACCGTAATTCAAGATTACTTTGATAGTGAGCTGAAAATGGTGGTATATAGCGATTCTTTGAGTTGTAATAGCTGCGCCCTGAAAGGGCTATATGCGTGGGGAGATTTGGTGGAATATGCCAAAGGGTTTGACGGGAAACTAAAGTTCTATTTTATTTTCAATCCTCCCCACAACGAAAACATAAGAATACCGCTAAGGAATGCGCTACTGCCCTACCCTATGCTATTGGATAGCGAGGGGGAGTTCTCAAGCATCAATCCTCACCTGCCAGCAAACCGTGCACTGCACACATTCTTACTTGACAAAGACAATAACGTAGTGCTGGTAGGCTCGCCCCTTAACAACCCCAAAATCGGGACTATGTTTAAAGATATAGTCGAAAAGGAATTGGGTGAAATTTAATTTTAGATTATGCAAAAAACTCGACACGCACTTTCCATTATTTATTTATCCCTACTACTATTGTCATTTGCGATGGTAGTAGGGATACAACTATGTGTAGATCACACCTTAGCAGATGCAATCTCATCGAGCAATTATTTCGCGCTATATTTCGCCTCGCTTGTTTTTGCTCCACTTGCGGCATTCGCGTACTCCCGTGATTTTCGCATATCAACCAGCGACCTGATTATTTGCGGCTTGGCGATAGTTTTGGTGGTGCATAGTCGAGATGGCTTGCGCACTAAAGAGGTAGTGATGTCGCTGTCGTATATCTCGCTGTATTTCTCTCTGAGAATTGCAAATTCAAGATTTAAACACTTCACGCAGTATGCTGTAATAATCTTGCTCCTGCTTGGCATTCATCAATCATCACTGGTATTACTTCAGGTATTTGGCGACAAGGCATCGAATAATAGTAATTTTCTTGTGTCGGGGAGCTTTTTCAACCCCGGGCCTTGTGGTATATTTCTAGGAGCTATCTTAGTTCTCGCACTGAGAATGCTTAAAAACTGTAAACCTCTGGGTGAGAAGTTTAATTTCAACTCTTTCACATATTATCTCTCTGTCCTAGCCGCTGCGGTTTGTTTTATGGCGATTGTCCCTACTCTCTCTCGGGCTGGATGGCTGGGGGCGGCGGTCGGTGCTGGTGTTCTTTACCACAAAGATGCGCTGGGTTGGGTGAGGAAATTCTGCATAGCAAAGAACCTTAAATATAAAATTATTATCACACTCTCCCTCCTTGTAATTATCCTTGGCGTTGCAAGTATCTATCTACTCAAGAAAGATTCTGCAAATGGTCGAATTTTTATGTGGCACAACACTATTAGTGCGTCACTTGAGAATCCTGTGTTTGGAGTGGGGCTTGGTAATTTTTCTGAATACTATGCCGACGCTCAATCATCATATTTCCATAAAGCCAATGTCCTAGAAAATCCCAACCCAAACACAAAAATCGCTGGCTCGCCTCAATATCCTTTTAACGAATTTTTGGCACTGTTGCTTTCATTGGGCTTTGTGGGACTAGTCTTGGTACTATTTACGCTCTACCAGCGAGTTTCTCTCAGGCGAAATCCTATGAGTGTGGTAGCCATTTCTATACTTGTTTCAGCAGTGTTTTCATACCCATTTTATGTTCCATTGATAGGCATTACTCTTATGTTTGCTCTCTCGTGTGGCGAAAGCAAACGTGCTATAAAGATGCACGGAGCACTCAAGATTTGTGTACTTATTATTCCAAGTATAATGCTTGTTTTCATTCTCTCGCACGTAAACCAGCACAGAGGTGTCCTTAGGGAGTGGAACAAAACCTCGATGTTCTACAAAATGAAGAACTACGAGTATGTGGCTGAAGACTCTCCTCTACTACTACCAATGCTCAGTGGCAATAGTGTATTTATGTTTGAATATGGGCACTCGCTAAATAAAATTGAACAATATGGGCTAAGTAATCAAATATTGCTACAGGGTGCAACGCTCAGCACCGACCCTATGTATTGGAATATTATAGGTAACAATTATCTAGCGATGAAAAATTACCAACAAGCCCAAGATGCATATCATAGGGCTTACTATTTGTGCCCTAATAGAATCTACCCTCTCTATTTGCTCACCAAACTCTATCACGCAAAAGGCGATAGTAGTATGACAGAAAAATATGGCAAAATAGTGCTGGAAAAAAAGCCAAAAATAGCATCACCAGCCGTGGATGATATGAAAAAAGAAGTTGAAATATTATTAAAAAAGAAAAAAATCCGAAGGCTAATATAACAAAGTATATTTGCAATATAACAAAGCTATCGCACCCTCACGGTGTTTACAGACTGAATGCAAAAAATTGCCTTCTAAATATAACAAAAATACGCTCCAATATAACAAAATCAAAGTTGTTTTGTTATATTGGAGGCCGTGATAACATTTTGATTTTTAGATAATTAATCATATATTTGTTTGGAAAATACAAAGCAGGGTGGGCTATCATGGAAATTTTCGACAACTATGATAGACGCACCCTGCAAACCTAACTTAAGATAGAAAGGAGTTGCAAAGGTAAGAAATAAAAGCGAAAACACCTAAATCAGCTACGTGCTGATTCACTCATACTAGGCTAGACAAGTAGCCTGGTGAAACACAAAAATTAAAACAAACAAAAATCAGTCCAATATTTTGGACTAAAAAAACATTTATCAAAATGAAAAAAATTAAACTTATCGCAGCTGCGGCAGTATTCTCGGCAGCTGGTTTCTTCGGAGTTCAAGCCT
>CAYJLL010000201.1:0-2994 GCA_964370955.1 uncultured Rikenellaceae bacterium
AACTTCATCATTTGTGATGGTCGAACTAAATTTCATTGCCTAAGGGATAATACCCTGCCTCAAATACATTGTTTTTTAGATAGTTTTAAGCTCTTTGTTTGGCTTTCTCTCGCTCTATTCTCTTGTCGTCTTGGTGGTTGAGATAACTCGATAATATACTCACCAACACTAGCTGTATCACGTGGAAGAGCATCAATGGAAGGAGCATCACCCCGATGAGTTTGAGGTCGGTAATCAGGATTTTTATCATTGCCGAGCCGTGTATCAGCGATTTTTTCGAACCACAGAACGTTGCGGTAATCTTGTCCTCGCGCGAGAACTTCAGCCAGCGACACGCCAGATAAATCAAACCAAAGCTCACCACAAATAGCGCCAACATTCCAGCCATCAGTTTGATAAGTTCGTCAAAACCCACCGCCGAAAATATCTTGTTGTGATAGCCCTCGCAAAACGCACTCCACACAATGGTGAGGATAACAATCTGATCGAACCATCTAAGTCCAACCTTGTGTTTTTCAGCCCATTTTCCCCACCAACGGTTCATCACCATACCAAGGGTTATGGGTAGTACTACTTGCAAAAGCAGCTTTCCCACCACAATCTCAATAGGCTCTGCACCCACATCGCTGCGAAGATAAAGTCCCATCAGGGCAGGTGTCAGAACGACCCCTAGAAGACTAGAAATCGAGGAGTTGAAAATCGCCGCAGGAACATTGCCTCGAGCGATAGACACCATCACCACGCTGGTCGATACAGTAGAGGGAAGTGCAGCCACAAAGAAAATACCCAACCACAGCGCATCGGGTTTGTGAGGCATAAAAGGCCAAATTATCAAAGGAAAAACCACAAAGGTCATCACCTGAATCAAAATGTGCAGGCGATAGTTGGAGATCCCCTCCACAACCTTTGCTCGATTGAGTTTGAGTCCATAGAAAAAGAAAATAATCATTACACCCCATTTGGTTACAGCCGAAGGATGCACCCAATCACGCTCAATTCCCAGTTCGGGGAACATGCGAGCAAAAATAATTACAAGGATAATGAGAACCACAAAAGGGTCAATCTTCTTTAGTATATTCATAAGTCTTTTTTGAGGGATTAAAGGCTAAAGTTCTATTATTAAAAAAAACTACAAACTCTCAGGGATGTGTCTCTCACGCTTAGCTAGATACAAATCATCGAGTGTTATCAAAATTCCCGTCTCTTCGACATTGCCAAAGTCGGGGTTCAAGGCAGTGTCAAACACTTTCATCGTGGGGGATAGGTTCATATAAGAACTAATCAGAGGGGGAATATTTTCCGAGAAAAGATTAATCTGTTTGGTGAGAATACGCAGATCTTCTTTGAAGTCCTCACCCACAAAGATTCTGGATAAAGCCTCTGTGTCTATTTTCATCTCGATGGGGTATTTAGTGGTCATCAGAGATTCATTGTCGGGGAAATGTTTGCGAAGGAAGTAGATCAACATATTGCGAGCCTCGGTGTTATACTCACCATACATGGTCACCTTGCCGAACATATATTTCATCTGAGGATAGTGAAGAACCAACGCCCCTAAGCCATCCCAGAGGTTATCTAAAGCGAAAATCGACTTCGAACGTGCTTTGGCCTGATAGTCAGGTTGAACGAACGAACGTCCTAGCTCTATGGTCCAAGGCAAATACTCATCTCTAAACTGTTGGCTGAACTCGAAATAGTGTTCGGTCGATAATTTTTGACTGCTCAAACTCGGAACAATAAAGCGGTAGCCCCCAACAATAACCTTCTGCTCTGGGTCCCACACTATCATTTGCAGGTAGCCATCTTCAGCCAAATCCAGAGCATCAATATCCACACTGCAACCAGTTCCTCCACCAGCATCACGGAACGCTAACTCACGCAAACGCCCCACCTCTTGCATCAAAATGGGAGATTGGTGCGCACGAAACACATATATTTTATTGCTAGCCTTTTTGGTATCTCTCCAGAAAAACTCGTCGCGTAGCTCATTCTCTATTAATTGCGCATCTAGTGGCTGAATAATATCTTGCATTGTCTAGTTCTGTTTTACCGCTTTTTTAGAACTCTCGTTGCTAAAAAATTTTCGTTGAAAAATTATCAGATATAACACCGAACAAGTCAGATAACTGTCGGCAACATTAAAAATCGGGCTGAAAAAAGTATAAGGCTCACCCCCAATGAAAGGCACCCAATCGGGCATCTGCTCAATCTCTATGATGGGAAAATACAGCATATCAACCACATTTCCGTGTAAAAACGAGGTATAACCCTCGCCAAAGGAAGTCAATGTGGCAACACTTGAGCTTGTCGATTCGGAGAAAATCAAACCATAGAAGGCAGAATCAAGCACATTGCCCACGGCTCCTGCCAAAATAAATGCAAAAGCAATCAGAACCCCTCGCGGTGCACCATCCCTAAACAAGCGCGTCAAATAGTAGATAATACCCACGATTGCTCCTATCCTAAAGAGCGAAAGAAAGAGTTTAGAGAATATCTTCATACCATAGGCAGCACCCTCATTCTCAATGAAATAGATATAGAACCAGTCACCAAAGACGCTAAAATGTTCTCCTAGTGACATATTGGTCTTGACAAGTATTTTCGTCACTTGATCCAACACCAACAGCATCACCACAAGAAGCACAACACATCTAGGTTTAAGCTTATTTTTGGACATTTCTCGCAGGTTTACAATTTTATTAATTTGAACAAAGATAGTAATAATGTGCGGATATACAAAGACTTTCGAAATTTTTGACACCCCTCCACCTCCCTCACCCCCTCTTGCTCTTGGGAAGAGGCAAGACACTCACAGCGCCCCCGCGCGGAGCAACCTAAACAGACAAACTTGCGGAGATAAGCCATAAAAACGCTTTGCGTCTGAGTCGCACGGGCGAAGATCTAGTGAGAGACAAATCGCAAAAGACGCTTTACCTCTCTTAGCGAGTCGCAGCTTCGCCCCAGCGAAGACTCGCTCTTTTGGAAAGCGAGCCA
>CAYJLL010000202.1:0-2953 GCA_964370955.1 uncultured Rikenellaceae bacterium
TAAGCGAGGGCAGAGCCAAATTTATTTGAGCTATGCCGAGCGTGAGGGTTAAAAAGCTACGAAGTAGATTAGTAAAAATTATGAAAATGAAAAAACATATATATATAGTACTTGTG
This sequence comes from uncultured Rikenellaceae bacterium, assembly GCA_964370955.1. Lineage (GTDB taxonomy): Bacteria > Bacteroidota > Bacteroidia > Bacteroidales > Rikenellaceae > Mucinivorans. Next base: position 117 of record CAYJLL010000202.1, read on the forward strand.
CTGCTGCTCACAGTTGTGGGGTGCCGCAAAGAGCCACTTGAGGGCATTCAGCCCGATGGTCAGTTACGCATCGGAGTGGAGATGCTGGATAAATACTACGCTGAGACCATCGAAACCCGTTCGGGGACCTATCCTGCAAATGATCGTGAGAAAAAGCTATTCGATGGCAAAGGCTTTGTCTTTGTATTCAAAGCCTCCGATGGATTGTTTCAGCAAATTGCGCCCCTTGAAAGCGAGGTTGTTGAGGGGGTGACCAAATATTTCGCAATACTTGAAGCCTCGGCCGTTGCGGTTGAAGTCAAAGGTGTTGCGAATGTGGATATACCATCCGCTATCCAGACCAAAATAGACGACAAAAGCCTCAAGATTGCAGATTTAGCAAATATCTACACCGCCTACACCCTTGATAACAATATCCTAAAGGATACTGACGCAGGGCTGCTTCCAAAAAGTAGCGGTACTCTCTCGCTTTCTGAGATAAGCAAGGATGAGCTCACGAGCAAAAACATCACCTTTGATTTCGATTACTCTCGTGTGGATGTCGCTCTGCCTACAACGGGAGTCTATCCAAAGCTCAACGAGATTTATGCGATGAACGCTCCTGCACTGCCACTCAGCACAACTAAAATCACCAAAACCCACGCAGTAGCACCAACTGCCGCAGATGCTAAGTCGGTCGAGGGGTTGTATCTCTACCCAAATGCCACAAGTAATTTATGGAGTAAAGATGGCGCCATATCACTTATGCTAAAGGTTGAGACGAGCGAGGGTGTCGTTAGGTTCTACAAAATTCTGATGCAGCACCCACCAACCTTGGGGACTGGAAACGTGTACGACCTACTACGAGACTACCGCTACTTAGTAAACATCACTAGTCTAACATCAGACGGCTACCCCACCGAAGCAGAGGCTATAGCTGCCCCTCACTCAAACATTGACTACAACATCACCTACGACGACAACTCCACCCACATCGTCGATAACGGGCAGTACTACATCGGAGCAAGCAAGGGCGAATACTGGGCAAACGTTGAGAGTTATCAAAGTAATATGCTCTATGCAACTCAAAGTGAATTTACGATAGTTACCAACAATGACCCAACTTGGAAATACAACAGTGATGGTACTTATAGCGTTGAGGTAGCCTTTACTTTGGGCGATGGAGATGGTGGTAATATACTAACAACACTTAGTGGCAATGTGACACTACCCGCTGGGGCGAGTTTGAATACACAACTTAGGGAGAATTGGAAAACCACAACAACCGAGCAAAAATACACGATAAACCTTGATGCGGATTTCATCGAGGGTGACGTTACAATAGAACTTGGCGAGCTAACGCAAACCATAAAACTAACAGTCAACAGGGGAATTATAACCGACTACACTGACAAGACAATTGTAGAGCAACTCACAGGTCTCCCCGATGGCTATGGAGATGTTAATGGGCTAAGGGTTGCAAATAGCTATATTATCGTCCCAAATTCCGATATTGAAACTATCTACTATATCCCAATAGTTGACCGCATCAATGAGTTTTGGGGGAATGATGGCTATGCAAATAATGCAGCGAATACCATTATCGAAGGAGTTTTAGGAGAGTATAGTGTTGAATCTCTGTGGTACGACCAAACAAACAACCCACAGGAAAATGGTGTGAAGATAGAAAAAGCTCTATCTCCCGTGGGCAAGTCAGCAATAAAAGTCACTCTCCCTAAAGGATATAACGAGATGGGCAATATGTTAGTGGCAGTCAAAAAAGGCTCGACCGTCGTTTGGTCGTGGCACTTGTGGATAACAGATTATAATCCATATAAGACAGCTGATTTTGAAAACCCACAAAGAACAGACATAAACGAAGTCGTGCCCACCATTGGTGGCGAGATACACAGTTATGCAGGAGAGATATGGGAGAGTGGCACTTATAAAAATAAACTTATTATGGATAGAAACATAGGTGCTATTGATAATGATTTCGCAGGACACGGAGGAACAGGACAGTTACTAGGATCACTCTTCTATCAGTTTGGGCGTAAAGATCCATTCCCCGCAAAAACTGGGAAGTTAGCAAGCAATAACGCGACTCTAAACCCAGCATCCGACATCAAGAGTATAGCAGGAGAGAGTGATGCAACTATGAATCCATTGGCTTTTGCCACCAACAATGGCTTTAGTGATTATGATGGCAATCTTAACTGTCTGTGGAATGATATAAAGGCAACTATCGATAACACCAATAATATGACTGGGCGACAAAAATCAATTTTCGATCCCTCGCCTTTAGGCTGGAGAACCCCAATATTTGGGACATTCTCGGCATTTAACCAAACTACATTCACAGTTGTGAGTGATGGTGGCAGGCAGTATAGTGATGGCGCGAACCCAGTAGCATACTATCCGACACCAGGTTTTCGCAATAGAACAAATGCCGTACTATTTAATGCTTCATATGGAGACTATTGGCATTCAAATCCAAAAAGCAGTACACTTATAACGTGCCTCCAGTTTTTCAACACTACATTGCGTTATAGCGATTTTGATCGTAATTACGGCTTTCCTGTTCGCTCGATTCAAGAGTAAAGCAACAGAGCGCAAAAACACCAAGGGCAACCCTAACTTTATTGTAGGAGTTGCCCTTGGTGTATCATCTGAAAAAAGATAGAAACAACTAATTTAAACTGAAAAAATCTAAATTATGTTTTGACTTTTTGGAATCCCTGGAACAATGCTGTGAAAAAGAAAAGAGATTAATCATCCGCTACGAATGGTTAACCTCTTTTTCTGTACCCAGAGCCGATACACAACCGTGAAAATATAGGAAATCAAAAGAATACAAA
>CAYJLL010000203.1:0-2953 GCA_964370955.1 uncultured Rikenellaceae bacterium
AGTGGCTTCGTTTACCCCACCCTTCATGTAAACTGGGGTAACAGGAGAAAGAGTACATCCGATATCAAATCCACGCTCAGTTAGACCTTTTTGAAGTGCATTTACAATAGTCCAAAGCTGGTCTTTGTATTCTGGGTGGTTTTGTAGTAGCTCCAAACGCTTAAGCGCACCCATAGTCATAGGCATTGGAAGTGATTTTGCGTAAAGCTGAGAGCGTAGGTTATAGCGGAAGTAGTCGATAAGGAATTTATCACCCGCAACAAATGCTCCGATACCAGCCATTGATTTAGCGAAAGTAGAGAAATGAACATCAACGCCATCTTCTACCTCAGGGCCGAAATGTTCCATACTACCTGCACCAGTTTTACCCATAGTACCAAAACCGTGAGCATCATCAACCAACAGACGGAAATTGAAGTCTTTCTTAAGAGCTACGATTTCATCTAGTTTTCCAAGGTCACCTTTCATACCAAATACACCCTCAGTGATAACCAAGATTCCACCACCTGTTTTTTCAACCAACTTAGTAGCACGCTCTAGTTGTTTGCGGCAGTTTGCGATATCGTTGTGTGGGAAAACAAAGCGTTTACCGCCTTTGCCCTTGTGGATCATAAGTCCGTCGATAATACAAGCGTGTGACTCTGAATCATATACGATAACGTCACGAGCACCAACCAAAGCGTCGATGATCGACACCATACCTTGGTATCCAAAGTTCAAAAGGAAAGCATCTTCTTTGCGAACGAACTTCGCAAGACGCTCCTCTAGCAATTCATGCCATTTTGTTTGACCACTCATCATACGAGCACCCATTGGAGATGCCATACCGTACTCCGCTGCACCTTTAGTGTCAGCTTCGATCACCTCGGGATGAGCCGCAAGGCCAAGATAGTTATTCAAGCTCCAGTTGAGCATTTCTTTACCGCGAAATTGCATTCTCGGTCCGATTGTTCCCTCTAGTTTAGGGAAAGAAAAATAGCCATGGCTATACGAAATGTATTGTCCGATTGGACCGCCACCTAGTTGTTTGATTCTGTCAAAAATATCCACTTTTTTCGTTTATTTAATTTTAAAACCTCGCAAAGATAGTAATTTTTAGTTATACCACCAAAAACTATCTATGTTTGGGGTACTTAGCTTTTGAAAATTCTTTTTTAACTCTTTTATCTCTCTCGGCAAAAGGCCTTGAGTTGTAAGGCTTGCGAGAATAGAAATAATCTTTTTGAGCATTCTTTCTCTCTCGTGTGCGTTCGACGTATACAGTTTCGCCAGTATAAGGATTCTCCCCTAGAAGATACATTGCCGACGAGAGAGTCATTGGCGTGGGAGTGAAATCTTGAACTGACTCTATATGTACATTTTTCTCTAGATTTTTAATCCTTCGTGAAAGTGTTTGCATATCCTCCATTTTGCAACCTGGGTGTGATGATATAAAATAAGGCACAACTTGAGAGGGCAAGCCTTCGCTCTGGCATATTTTCTGAACCTTTGCTGTTAAATTTTCAAACAACTTAAAAGATGGTTTTCGCATTAAAGCCAGCACTTTATCTTCTGTGTGTTCAGGTGCAACTTTAAATCTACCAGAGGTGTGGCGTTTTAATACCCTTTGCAGGTATTCATCTGAGCCATCAAACATATCATAACGAATACCACTACCTATGTAGAATCTTTTCACCTGAGGTAATTTTTCTATCTTCTCATAGAGCTTCAAAAGGGGTGAGTGGCTATTATTGAGATTATTGCAAGTGCGTGGATATATGCAACTTGGACGCAAGCACTTCTTGCATTGCTCGAGGTTAGTTCCGCTCATATTCCACATATTTGCTGAGGGTCCACCAACATCCGATAGCTTACCCTTAAAATCACTGAGCTTTGAGATTTTTTCTATTTCTTTGATTATAGATCCTTCACTGCGCGATGAAATAAACTTACCTTGATGTGCTGAGATAGTGCAAAAACTACAACCTCCGAAACATCCTCGATGAATATTCACCGAATGTTTAATCATTTCATACGCCGAGATAGGCTTATCTTTATAGCGTGGGTGAGGCAAGCGAGCGTAAGGGAGATCAAATGATGCATCCAACTCCCCTTGATTCATTGGCGGATATGTTGGATTCACTATCACGTATTTATCGCCATATTGCTCAACTATCACTTCAGACACATACCTATTGCTCTGAATTTCGATTTTAACAAAATTTTCACCCCACTTGCGTTTGTCTTTCCTGCAGGATTCATAGCTATGTAAAACCACTGCACCCTCTGGAGCATTCTCCGCAAGATAAACCACTTGAGGTATTTCGCGCCAATTCTCGCCATTTTTAAGTGCCCTAGCGAGTGCTACCATAGGCTTTTCGCCCATGCCGTACACTATTGCATCTGCACCACTTTCGACCAAAAATGATGGCCTGAGGCTATCACTCCAGTAATCATAGTGAGTAAGGCGACGCAAAGAAGCTTCAATACCACCCATAATAACAGGCACATCAGGGTAAATTTCCTTGAGAATCCGAGTATATACTAATGTTGGGTAATCTGGACGCGCTCCTGCTCGATTAGCAGGTGTATAAGCATCGTCAGAACGCAAGCGTTTGGTGGGTGTATAATGATTAACCATAGAATCCATAGCTCCTGCAGTTACTCCGAAAAACAAGCGCGGCCGACCTAGTTTGCGAAAATCACGAAGATCATCCTGCCAGTTTGGTTGTGGAACTATAGCCACACGATAACCCTGAGATTCAAGCACGCGACCAATAACGGCAACACCAAAGCTTGGATGGTCTACATAGGCATCGCCCGAAAAAAGAATAACATCTAAGTAATCCCACCCCAAACGGGCGACCTCTTTGGCGGTTGTGGGTAGAAATTTTGCGGCTTCCATCATTGTTCTACAGCATTAAAAGGTTACTATCACCATAAGACAAAAATCTAAAATCATTGTCCATTGCAT
>CAYJLL010000204.1:0-2952 GCA_964370955.1 uncultured Rikenellaceae bacterium
CTTACCAAAAGCGAGCGTAGACTCATAGTGGCTTGTCACTGGATCAACATCTGTTTGGATATCGAAATTAGTTTGCGCTGGGTAGTTGATTGACAATACACTTTGGTTGTCAGTGTTCACACTAACCTCAACTGGATCGTTAGACGCATCTGTATCAGTAGGGTAGTAAAGGTAAAAACTCAGCAGACCATTTGGAGCTGATTGTTTAGTTACTCTTCCTTCTACCATACCGATAAGTTGACTCATGTCGTCATTATAGGTTGAAGGTGTTTGAATATACAATGGGTACTTGTTTGTTGAATTATCAGGTACTGCAGTTACATAGTCAATACCTTCCCATTTGATCTCGCCGTCACCCTGAGGATCAACTAGTGCTTTTGAACCAGTTGTACCACCATAGGGTTGCTTCGAGTCTGTAGGCATATCAACATCTACCTTAAAGTTTTTGTATTCAACAACGTCTTCTTTAGTATTATCATTAGGATTGTCTGTTTGCGAACAAGCCGAAAACAGAATCCCAGCTGATAACAAAATAATGGCTTTGCTAGTATTTTTCATATATTTCTTTTTTTAATTGGTTTACATTATGTGACCTCTACTGTAGTTACTTACGGTAACGGTTGGGGGTTCACCTGGTGAAACTGCGAATCCTTGCTCTACTTGGAATTCAACAACTTCAATGACTGGAGCTACATAATTTTTTTTCATGATTTTAATGTTTTTTAGGGATTAGAAATTAATAAATTGGAATGATATTTTGTTTTAGTTAAGAAATTGATATTGTAGTTGTTAGAGTTAGTTCAGATTTGGGTGGAGCTTTCCACTCCATTTTGGCTCGAATTCCTCATTCTTTGAGGTAGGATGGGTTAGGGTGCGAGGTTTTGGTTGAACGCTATTAACCTCCTGAGGAGTTGGTTTGTCAAACACTTCGAACTCTGAATTATTGCTTATGTACTCAGGAATTATCTTCTTCATGAGTTCAACGACCTTCATTCTATAACGATTTTCAGCAGCCATAATCAACTCATCTATACCACTTTTAACTGTTGCAAATTCATACTCACGAACCTGTGCGATGAATATGCGCTTGTTAAAGGTGGGGAGTTGGTTCTCTTTGCACGCTAGGAGCTCCTCGTAGAGTTTCTCGCCTGGTCGAAGTCCAATAAAACTGAGCTCTATATCTCGACCTAGGGTTAATCCAGCCATCTCGACCATCCTCTTGGCGAGGTCTACGATCTTGACTGGTTTGCCCATATCGAAGATGAATATTTCATCGCCAGCTCCTTGAGTTCCAGCCTCTAGCACCAATGCGCAGGCTTCGGGAATAGTCATAAAGTAGCGTATAATATCGGGGTGGGTGATTGTAATAGGACCTCCTTGCTCAATTTGGCGGGTAAATAGTGGAATGACAGATCCATTGCTTCCCAAGACGTTTCCAAATCGGGTAGTGATAAACTTTGTGCTTCCCTTTAGTTTTCCATTACTGATTGCACGTCCAAGGCTCTGGATATAAATCTCGGCTGTTCGCTTTGATGCTCCCATCACGTTTGTTGGGTTAACTGCTTTGTCAGTTGATACCATAACAAATCTCTCGACACCATATTCAACCGCTAGGTCTGCCAATATGCAAGTTCCCTTTACGTTGTTAGTGATTGCTTCGCAGGGGTTTTCCTCCATCAAAGGAACGTGCTTATATGCAGCGGCATGGAAAATAAAACTAGGTCTTGTTTTTTCGATCAACGACTTCACCTTGTTGTAATGACACATATTGCCTATTACAAAATCAATGGGGAGATCGGGGAATTTCGCAGTTAGTTCCAAGCGAATATCATGGAGTGGTGTTTCGGCGCTGTCAAGAAGTACGAGTTTCTCAATATCAAAACAACATAACTGACGGCAAATTTCGCTACCAATCGAGCCTGCAGCACCCGTCACAAGTACTACTTTGCCTTTCAACTCGTCGGCAATTCGGTTCATATTAATCTTGATTTCATGCCTTGTTCAACAATATTTGCTGAAGGCATAAGCATCATCTTAATCTTGTTGCGCTCACAGTATCTAACGATGCGCTCTTTCTCTATGTTCAAATCACCGCTGCTTGTGAAAAGCACGCTATCAACTTTACGACTATTAATCAATTGAAGAAAAGCCTTTGCATTGTCTATAAAATAGACTGGCTGGTCGGCGATTCTGAGTCTGCGAGACCTCCCTGAGCGCAGATATCCAACTAGCTTATAAGCATAGAGTTTTTGGTACAACGTGTTCATATAGGTTACAGTGCTACCAGGGCTTAGATAGATAAGCATTCTCTCTTGAGTGGCCTCACCTTTAGATGAGTTGGCTACAAATTTTCTGTAACAATACACGACTGCTATTCGCAGTAAGAGTTGAACAGAGAAACTTAGCAGAATATCCACAATCAGACAGAGAGTGATAACAAGCGGGCTTGTAACAATACCAGTGAGATCTGTCACATACAAATAGACAATACCCTTAACCATCATTGCAAATAGCACTCTGGCAACATCAGTGATAGTAGAGTATCTCAAAAGACCAATATGTATCTTAAGGAGCATTGCGCCGACAGTGTTGGCAAGCACGCACAGAGAAACAAAAATAATGACCGTATTCTGATCCTTCAGCAACCATTCGGCTTTCGCTAGAATCACCAAGAAGAATAACGCCACAAGTGACATCGCTCCCGAAATGATCATATCGCATATCAGCACAATCCATCTGCTAGCAAAGCGGATCATTATCACCTCGAAAATATTGGCAATAAGCTTATTCATACTTCAATATGTTTTTAGTTAATACTAACAATCATATAGCGCCAAAAGCAGCAATGGCATCTCCGTCGGAAAAAAGTATGGATAACAGTCTTTTTAATCAGATCCTCTGCGAAATTCGCTCGGACAAAATCACTATGAAAGTGTCAAAAATAACAACAAA
>CAYJLL010000205.1:0-2929 GCA_964370955.1 uncultured Rikenellaceae bacterium
CGAAATTCTCAAAATGTGCGACGCTCGTGTGGCTATCCCTCTATTGGGTGATATCGAGAGTTTGAACGTATCGGCAGCAGCAGCGGTAGTACTCTATGAGGTTGTGCGCCAGAGATTTGAAAAACTATAAATCAACTAAATTCTCCCCCCTCTGTAATACACATAACAATTAAACCATGTTGCTAGAATATTCTATTTACCCCCTACTGATAATAACGGCCTATCTGCTTGGCTCTATCCCAAGTGCAGTGTGGATCGGAAAGCGATTCTATGGAGTCGATGTCAGGGAGCATGGCTCAAAAAATGCTGGAGCCACCAACGTTCTAAGGGTCTTGGGTAGACGAGCTGCTCTCCCTGTGTTTATCATTGACGGGCTAAAGGGCTATGTGTCTGTGATGCTTTCGTGGATAGTGACCATGGAGCCATTTGGCATGATCCCCTATAGCGAGGGTTTTATTTACCTGCGCTTGACTTTGATTGTCGCATCTATCCTAGGGCATATTTTCCCGATTTTCGCTGGTTTCAGAGGCGGTAAGGGCGTGGCAACCATCGCTGGTTGCATGATAGCTTTTGCCCCCCTTCCTATCACTCTGAGCCTAGTGACTTTCTTTGTGGTGTTGGCAATCAGTAAATATGTCTCGCTGGCATCTATGATAGCCTCTGGGCTGTTCCCTGTCTATATGATTCTGACTCCCTTAGTATCTAGGGCGCTGAATCTCAACGACATTGCCAATATTAACGATGTTCTCTCGCCCACGATGATAATCTCGGGCTGTATTGCGGGTGGTGCTATTATCTTTATGCACCGCAAAAACATCGCTCGCCTGAGAGCGGGGACCGAGAGCAAGACCTACCTACGTCGACCAAAGAGAACCTAAAAAAGGCTCTTGAGGTTTAAGTCGGTTCTAAATTGATGTGTAAACACTCATAAAAATGCTCTATTTCCACATCCCCTTTTGTCGCACTATCTGCCATTATTGTGATTTCTTTCACACTGCTTCTCAAAAATTTCGCCCCCCTCTTATGGAGCGAATGCTCGAGGAGCTCACTGAGCGTGCTTCTTATTTAAGCTCACCTCCCAAAACCATTTATTTTGGCGGCGGCACTCCCTCGTGTGCTCCTCTGGAGGGTATTGCACTATTGATGGAGCGTGCTCGCTCATTGTTCTGCTTGGATGGGGTGGTTGAATGTACGATAGAGTGTAACCCCGATGATATAACAGCCTCCTACGCTCAGGGCTTGCGAGAGCTGGGTTTTAATCGCGTTTCGCTGGGAGTGCAATCGTTCAACGACGAACACCTGCGCTTAATGAATCGTCGCCACACTGCATCGGGGGCACGAGAAGCAGTCAAAACGCTGCGTGAGGCCGGTTTTGAGAATATCACCATAGACCTAATCTTCGCCCTGCCTTTTATGAGCGAGAGCCAATGGAGGGAAAACCTGCGTGAGGCCATAGAACTAGAGGTAGAACATATCTCGGCCTATCATCTGACCATAGAAAAAGGAACGCAATTCGCACGCTCTGGCCTTCAGGCGGTGGATGATGCGGTTTCTGAGAATGATTTTAGCATACTGCGTGAGGTTCTTCTTGAGGCGGGCTATGAGCACTACGAGGTATCAAATTTTGCTCGAGAAGGCTTTAGAGCTGTACACAACAGCGGCTACTGGCGAGGCGAACATTACCTCGGGATAGGCCCTTCGGCCCACTCCTATAATGGCAGTTCACGCCTATGGAACCCTTCCTCTCTCAAAGGCTACATAGCCAAAGACGAAGCCCAAAGTGAGACCCTGAGCTGCGAGGACATCTACAACGAGCGTTTGATGGTTCGCCTTAGATGCGCCGAAGGACTATTCTTTGAGGGCAATGACCAGGGACTACTACAGCGAGCCTCTAGCTTTATTGCCAAAGGCGATCTTATCATCGAACACGAAAAAGGGGGCACACGCTTGCGTATACCCCCCTCAAGGTTCTTGGTGAGTGATTATATCATCTCATCCTTATTTATCTAAAAACCCGAGGTTTTAGTTGCCGTAAACCCCTACATAGTTGCTTGGGGTCACAGCCGATAGCTCGGCTTTAAGAGCATCACTTACCTCAAGAGTGGCGATAAACTCCTGTACGGTTTGTTTGGTGATAGCACCGCCCGTACGAGTAAGGCCTTTAAGTAGTTCGTAGGGATTCTCAAAACCCTCGCGACGCAGGATGGTTTGTAGAGCCTCAGCCACAACAGCCCAGTTGCTCTCCAAATCAGCCTCTAGAGCCGCTGGATTAAGAATCAACTTACCCATACCCTTCTTGAGCGAGTTAAGCGAAATAACGATATGTCCAAGAGGCACACCAACGTTACGAAGCACCGTACTGTCGGTCAAATCTCTTTGAAGACGAGAGATAGGTAGTTTTGCCGAAAGATGCTCCAAAAGTGCATTAGCCAAACCGAAGTTACCCTCTGCATTCTCAAAGTCAATAGGGTTCACCTTGTGGGGCATAGCCGAAGACCCAACCTCGCCAGCTTTGATCTTCTGTTTGAAGTATTCCATCGAAATATATTGCCACATATCACGAGCGAAGTCGATGAGGATAGTGTTGATACGCTTAAGGGTATCAAAAATAGCCGCTAGATTGTCGTAGTGCTCGATCTGAGTGGTGTACTGTGAGCGTTTAAGCCCTAGGGTGTTGTCAACGAAACGGTTGGCAAAGTCCACCCAGTTAATCTGGGGGTAAGCAACGTGATGAGCATTGAAATTACCAGTTGCACCGCCAAACTTAGCAGGAGCTTTCAGAGCTTTAAGCTGCTCGAACTGCACCTCCACACGCTCCACGAAAACCATCATTTCCTTGCCCAAAAGGGTTGGAGAGGCTGGCTGACCGTGAGTTTTAGCTAGCATAGGGACGTTCTGCCACTCTGATGCAAAACCCTGTAGACATCCG